>NZ_JACIYL010000007.1 GCF_014359955.1 Thermogutta sp.
CGTTCCCGGGTGACCACTGAAATAGGCGGAAGGTCTTGCACAAAGGATGTCGTTAGCACGTTTTGCCGTCGCTGCCGCCCGGGATACACCTCGTTCGTGCGTGATACCACACGGATTTCGCGTTCGAATACCCGCCTGGGGCAGTGTGACAGATCGACGATCCGTTGGACCAGCAGGACAGGATTGTCGGGATCGTTGCGGTTATCGAAAAGCCGTCCGCAAACACCCAATGTGACGCCCGGCGGTAGTATTTCTTCCATACGGGGAGTTATGGTTACGGGCCGGACTAACAAATAAGGCTGGTCTTCTCGATAACTGATGTTACAAACGAAGTAACTGCGAACCAAGCCATCTGGGAAAAATGCCGGCAGAAACCACGAGAGCGGTTCCTGCAATAGCTCGGTGTCAGTTTTTCCGTAGCGCTCGAGCAGCTCTTTCAACTGGGTATTCAAACCGTCCCGTTTATTGCCTTCGCGGTCTAAATTATCCTCGGCGTTTGTGTTGAAATCGAGGTAGAGAGTACCTTCGGCCACCGGACAGCCTTCGCTCGAAGTGGCACTGGGTCGAGACACAACTCTTCTTTCCACCCCACCGCTTTTCGCCCATGAGTCGCCATCCCATTGAGTCAAGAGGCGTGACACCTCCTCACGACGATTGGCACAAAGTTGGGCGATTTCCTCAGCCCGCGCGGATTCTGGGAGCGTGACTCCGCACTCCTGTAATTGAAGAGCGATTTCGTGCCGCAATCGCTCGCATCGAGCCCGGCCCTCCCTTACGCGACGGTGCGGTTCGGCCAAACCAGATTCCAGAGCCTTGTGCTCTTGCTCTTTCAAACGCTCGAGAGAAGACTCCGCTTCGGCGAGATTTCGTTCCGCACCAACCTTGCATTGATGCGCTGCGTCATACTCCTTTTGAGCTGCATCCAGGGCATCTTCCGCTTCTGCCAGCAGTTTCTGCCATGCATCCTCGATTGCTTGTTCCCGTGCCCGGTCTCGCTCTTGCTCGCACTTACGCTGCTCAGTTTCCGCACCACGCAGATTGTCGAAGGCTGACTGGAGTGCAGCCTCGCATTCCCGCAACTCTTCGGGAACCTGTTTTCTCGCTTCCAGGAAGGCACGGTAGTGACGTTCCTCTTCCTCTCGGCAAGCGGACTCGACCCGCTGCTGTTCCTCACCGATCAACTTTGCACGTGCCGATTGAGCCTCCTCTAACGACCGCACCAGCGTCGATTCTTCATTCCGAATCTTGGCATACCGAGATTGGGCTCTCTCCAGCTCCGCTTGAGGATCGTATCGCAGCCGGGCCAGCCAATGCCAAAAGCCACTCTTTCCCCTGTCTTGTTCCACTTCTGCTTGGAGTTGGGTTATCTCTGATGTCAGGTTCGCCTTCTCCCCGCGAATTCGAACTAACTTCCCCTCCAACGCGGCAATTTTTTTGTCGTATTCGTTGACCTCCTGTTTGTGGGCGCTACGTGCGTTTTCGGCCGCTTTTTCGACCGCCTGCTCCACCTCCGGGGGCCGTTTTCCCTTGTCCCAATACTCAGCGTCTTGCTGGATTTTCCCCAGCTGTGTTTGCAGTTCCACCTTTCGCGCCTCGAGCAACTGGATATCGTTTTTGAGGGATTTGATTTTCCCACCCCATTCGGCCAGCTTTTCCTGAAAAGGTGCACACTTCTCCCGGATGGCCCGTTCGATAATCTCCTGGTCTTGCCGAGTCATTTGCCTGGCTCGGATTTGCCTGACACGCTCTTGGGCTGCGCGTAAAGCCTTGTGACTTTTGACCAGCGACTCCTCGGCCTGCTGCAGTTCGCGCTGGGCAGCTCGGCGCCGTTGTTCGGCATCCGCCCGCCGTTTGTCCCAAAGGCTTCGGAGTTCACGCTCGGTTCTGAGAAACTCCTCTTCCACCTTGGCCTGTTGCTCTTCGGCTTCAGCGAGAAGCTTTATGGTCGGCGCTATTGTCTCGAGGGTGCGTTGCTGCTCCTGGAGTAGTAGCCACTGATAAGTCGGAGAACGGGTCAGACGCAGTGACTGGCTGATCTCTTCGGGGGAACGCCGATGCGAGCGGTTATCATGAATGCCAGTTCCAGATTGCCCCAAGGAAGGCCCGAGCATAACGTTACCCTGCGAAAACGGACCTCAATTGGACCCTTGTACTGTACTTCCTTTTTTAAGGAGATACGTCGGGGTGGCCCCTCCGATAACAATGGTCCACCCGAAATTTTAACAACCCCCGTAGCGAAGAAAAGAACTAACAGACTAGCGTTTGAGAAACCAATGCTAGACGATCTATCGGCAACCGTTAATTTGAGTGCCGTCGCCATCGACGCCAGTAATTAAGATCGCGAATTCTGCCTATTTAAAATCTCTACAAACAGCCCACGGAAGACGTGATAGTTAAAGCCAGGCTTTTTTGAAGGCTGCTTACCAGTTCAGCTCGCACCTGAACAAGTCGGTCGATATTGCGGCGTCAAGGGTGCTGGTCGTCACCTGGGATGGGCAGGATCAATATCACGGCGCCCCCGTGTTGCGGACTCCGTACCTGCGTGATGCCGAGAGGACCGACGGTTTTTTGTATTGACCCATCTTGCAGAACTCCGCAGTGGGCAACGTTTTACAGCCGTATTTGGAACGATTACAATATAAACTGCAGTCTACGGGCAGGAGGACTCGTTCACTTCGGGAAGCTGCTCTCCACGCGGAAAGGGTGCACTCCTCGGTGAACCGTCCTCGATGAAGCCGAAGGCGGATTGCGTCCGGGTTCAGAATCGCGTGTGTTCATGTTCGAGAATAAACAACCAGACTGGAGAGCCCGGGATAGTGGCAGGCCCCAATCACCAACATGGCCCCAGGGCTCCCCAGGACGCTGGGAGAATTCAGAACGTGCCATCGACCGACACGATCGACGATTCTTCACGGGATCGCGACGCTTGATGAGGGAGGCCCATTTCAATTGGGCAGAGCTGAAGAAGGTGGCAAGACTTTCTTTCTGGGAGGTGGACCGTGGCTGGCCGAAAGAGACAGATGCCGAAGATCGCCTTGTCAGTTTGGAGGTGGGCCCGAAAGGGGGTGAAGCTGATCCGCACAACATCTTCCGTCGGGCGACGAAGGCCGAGTTTCGAGACACTGGAGGAACGCTGGGTTTTGGACGCGGCTCTGCCGAGCATCTTCCCAGGGTTAGCACTCCATCTCGGAAATATCGAGCCTGCTTCGGTGGTCATCGGCGACCTCAATGAGGACGGGAATCCCGATTTGGTCACGGCCAATTCCCTGGCCGATACAATCAGCGTGCTTTTGGGAGAGGGTGATGGACGCTTCACCGGTGCCCAGTATGCCGTAGGGAATCTTCCCACCGATGTCGAAATGGCTGATTTTGACGGCGACGGTCAGATGGACCTCGTCGTTTCCAACGCCGGTGACAATTCCCTCTCCCTGTTTTTCGGGACCGGTGGGGGCACTTTTGGAGAGGAAGTCCGGTGGTCTCTGGCATCATCTCCGCGTAATCTGGCTGCCGGGGATTTTGATGGCGATGGCCATCCGGATGTCGCGGCCATCCTCGTTGGCGACGACGGGAGCTCCGTGGCCGTTTTCACCTCTCAGGGTGATGGAAGTTTCGATCTCTTGTTCGAATCACCTGCGGGTATCTCGCCCAATGCTCTGACAGCGGCTGATGTCAATGGCGATGGACGTCTGGATTTGATGGTTGGGAATTTTGGCAGCATTGATGTGTACCTCGCCAAGGAAGACGGGACATTCGAATCAGTCAGTACTGCGACACCCATCCGCACGGATTCCCTCGCTGTGGCCGGCTTTGATGGTGATGGTCTCGTCGATGTCGCGGTCTGTGAGCGCGGATCACCCTACCTCATTGTTGGGCTGGGTCGGGGGGATGGTGGTTTTGATCTTTTGCCCACTGAAATTCTTGATCGACCGGTTCAGTGCGTGCTGACTGGAGATTTCAACGAAGACATGACAATGGACCTGGCGCTCGTTGATGCTGAAGGTACCATTCTCTCGCTCACGGGACACGGTGACGGATCCTTCGAGACGCACATTCCACCTGGCCCATCGGCATCCTCGGGAAGCGCTGCGGGCATCGTGGGCGATATCAACAGCGACGGACACCTCGACGTGGTGACAGTAAACGCCTATGACGTTTCCATTATTTTCGGTGATGGAACTGGGGTATTCCCATTCCGACAGTCGCACACGGCAGGACTCACCCCATCGCGAGTTCGTTCAGCCGATCTCAACAATGATGGTTGGCCTGATTTGCTTGTTGCTAACTGGCTGGGCGGGGACGTTTCCATTTTTCCCAACGATCGGACGGGTAACTTTGTAGAAGAGGGGCGATATCCAATCGGCCCGTACATGGGGGCTGTTGCCGCCGCGGATTTTAACGAGGATGGTCACGCCGACTTTGCCGCAGTTGATCGCGCCAACGGCCAGGTGGCTGTTTTCCTCGGCATTGGTGGCGGGCAGTTCGTTTCCGGTTCGCGATTGGCTGTGGGGCAGGGCCCGTCGGATGTGATCGCTGCTGACTTCAATAACGATGGGCACCTTGACCTGGCAGTCTGCAACCAGGGCAGCAACGACGTGTCGGTTCTTCTGGGGCAGGGTGATGGCACGTTCCAAACGCAAGCTCGGTTTGCCGTGGGAAGCAACCCGTTTTCTCTAGCGGTAAGCGATTTCAATGGCGACGGCTGGATGGATCTGATTTCCGCCAACTGGGACAGTGACGACGTATCGATCCTCCTCGGCAATGGCGACGGCACCTTCCAAACCGAGCTGCGCTACACGATGGGCGACGGATCGCGTTCGGTAGCAGTGGGCGATTTTAACGGTGACGGCTTTGTTGATGTCGCAACGGGCAACCGCCAGGATCATTCGATTTCCGTGCGCCTGGGAAACGGTGACGGGACTTTTGGGGCCGAAAGCCGGTATTCTGTGGGAAACTTTGTCTCACACTTGACAGTGGCCGACTTTGATGGCAACGGCCTCTTAGACATTGCCACGACGAATAGCGGCTCGAACGACGTCGCGATTCTTTTCGGAAACGGGGACGGGACCTTTCTTCCTGAAGTGCGTTTCACAGCGGGAGATAGCCCCGAGGCCCTAGTCGCTGTGGACGTCGACCGCAACGGTCGCATCGATCTTGTGGTCCTCAACCAATTGGCCGACACCATCACAGTCCTGCGAAATCTCTTGCCCGATCGCTATTCCGTCCACGATGTGGGCATTGTTGACGATCTGACCATCTCCGACTTGAGCGCGCCGGAACTGACCGGAACCGTGTTCCAGGTGACTCCTGCGCGGAATGGCTTTCTCACAGTGATAGCGGACAGTGTCGATACTCCGGGATCCATAACGCTGCGGCTCTTTGACGATAACCCCTTCGAGAATCCCGAGGCTACTCTCCTGGCGCAGTCGGAATCCACAGGGAGTCAGAACAGACTGGATCACGAATTCGCCGAGGAAGGGAACTCCTATTATGTGATGGTTTCGGGCACCGATACGGATTTCTCTCTTCGATTTGTCAATCTTGTCGCCGTCGAGGTCCAGGGAGAGGCCGGGGCTTTGGTGTCCGTTTTCGGTACCGACGGTGACGATTTTTTGGTTCTGCGGCCGGGAGCCTCGCCGGAAGTAGTCATCAACGGCGTTGCCTATGCACTGACGCAGACGCCTGACGGTCTGACGGTTCAAGGTGACCTCGGATCTGGTCAGGATATCGTGGTGGCCTACGATGCGGTGGGGGACGATGTTTTCTATCTTCGTCCCGGCGTTTTGAAAGGCGTCATCTCGGCCCCGATTCCGATCAGCGTGGATAAGATCGTGGGGTTTGAGGAAGCTCACGTTTACGCAACCGGTGGCGGCCAGGACACAGCGTGGCTGTACGACTCGTCGGAAGACGGCCTGGTCGATCTTTCCGTGCGACTCAAATCTGAGCCCCAATACAGGCACGTCAAGATGATCGGGCCCGGGATGTACCACCGAGTCAAACTGTTCGAGGTGGTCCACGGCTTCTCGACGGGTGATAACGACCGGGCGGTGTTGTTCGACTCGTCGAGCGACGATGTGTTCTTCGGCGGCTACGGCCTGAGCCGGATGTCAGGGCCAGGCTATGACGTGACGGTCCATAATTTTCGGAGTGTGACAGCCTTCGCTTCGCAGGGACACGACACGGCCGCCCTGGTCGATTCCGTCTTCAAAGATGAACTCCACGCCAAGGCCCACAAGCATGAAATCTTCGACCAGGTTACCGCGGGGACCCGATACCGCGTCACCGTGCGGGCCTTCGACTATGTCTATGCCGAGGCGAGCACGGCTGGTAATAACCGTGACACGGTCAAGGTCTGGCCAACAGGTGGGGATGACCTGGTGGTTATTAGCGGGGATGTCCTGGACCGCTTTGTGGTCAGCGGTGAAGAGGCTCGGAAGCTGTTCCGTGCCGCAGGTTTTGAGTTTGCCAAGCTCCAGCCCACCGCCGGCAGCAACGACAGGGTACAACTGACCGAGCCCATTCAAATGAGCCTGGAAATTGGCAGCGGCTGGCAGGTGGAATAACACCAGTCTCAACTGGCGGCCAAATTTGCCTCGGGCAATTCCCCTTTACAACGACGTGTATCCTTGTGATTGCGCATTGCGAGAATCAACGGTGATTTACCGGTGAGTGCCCACGTGCTGAGGCACTCTGTGTGTTCCGTTTGCGAAGGAGACATCTCTAATGGCATCACGCCGTCCGGTTTCCTGCGTCTTCCAAGCGGTCGTAGCCGGGACGCTCGCCGTTCTGATGGTCAACCTTCCGGGCAGGCAAGGTCGGTGCGAAGTCACAGCGGTGTGGATGGGCCACACACGGCCGCTGCCGGATGAACTGACTCTTTCGTGGACCACAGATAATCCGGAACCGAGCCGCGTGGTCTACCAGGACGGCACGGTTTGGCGGGAGATCGAGGACTCTCAGCCCGCCACATGGCATCGCCTGCAGATACCGCTATCTGATCCCACGCGCCCCTACCCAATTCGCATTCTCAGCGGATCGGCGACGATGGACGTGGTTTTTCCAGGCTATCCTGCCGATGGCTTAAGAATCGCGGTGGTAGCCAACTGGCAGAGCCGCCCCAACCTGGAGGCCATTCTCGCTGACAAACCACACCTTCTTCTTACGGCAGGGGACCACGTGAATAATCTTCACTCGGTGTGCGGGGAGGGCCAGGTGGAGTGTGTGGAACCGTTTCTTCAACTCATTCGGCAGTATCCGGAACTTTTCCGTCGAGTCCCGATCCTGCCCGTGTTGGGTAACCATGACCGAGAAATCCGTCCCCGCACGTCAAAGCCACCGGAGAAACCCGTCTATGACATCGAAGCACGGGCGTTCCGTCGTGTTTTCACTTTGCCCGACGCTGGCTGGTACTGGCATTTCACCCTCCCCCAGAGCGGATTATGCTTGGTAGGACTGGACCTCAACCATATCAGTGACCGGGGCACCACCTGGCAGTCCTGCCACGATTTTGGGCCAGATTCTGAACAATTTCATTGGTACAAGAAAATTGTCACAGAAAACACGATGCCCTTCCTGATCACCCTTCACAATGAGCGAAACGTCGCTGTGCTGAGCCAGCATGGCGGCATTTGGGAGCAACTCTTCCGACAAAACACCGCCGTCATCTCGGGGTTTGGTCACTTCGGCGAATGCGCTTTGAAGGATGATGTGGTCTACTTCAATACCTCTCTCCAGGGTAACGGCGATCGGTACCCCGATCCGGCGTCAAAATTCCTTGTTAGCGAGCACAACTATCTTCTCATCACTATCAACCGAAAACCGTTTTCAATGCAGATCCAATTGAAATCTCTCCAGGGGGAAACGCTCCACACGTGTGTAAGGATGGTGCGCGCAAGCAAAGTGAGCGCGGAATAATATCCCCAGTAGCCAACTGGACAGCACGAAAACGCCCGGTCTTACCGTGCGGTTGTGTTGTGCTCACGCAGCCTTTTTGGCCCGCTGTTTTGGCGGACGAACAGATTTGGGTGCAGGCTGCACAGGACTCGTCTTTTCGCCCGTGGCTTCCCGCCATTTTTCGAGAATCCTGCGGTGTTCTTTCAAAACCCGTTGCATCTCCGCCTTTTCCGCCAAATTTGTCAGCTCTGCCGGATCGTTCTCCATGTCAAAGAGAAGTTCCACGGGGGCGCTGTTGGGCCGGGCCAATCGGATGTATTTGTACCGTGGCGTTCGCACCATGAAACTCCGGCCGATGGCAGGTGTGTGGGCCATCTCAGAGACCACATAATCCCGCCATGGAGCGTTCGGATCCTCGATGATCGGACGAAGGCTCTGGCCCCGCACATCAGCGGGCGGTTTGATGCCCGCATAATCGCAGATCGTGGGGAGGACATCCACGGTAGAGACAAGGTGTTGCCGATCGATCCGCGTGGGAGTCACTCCTTCCCAGCTTACGATGAGCGGTACTGCCGCCTCAGCATCAAAGAACATCATCTTTCCAGTCCATTGATGGCAGCCGAGCCCCTCGCCATGGTCGCTGGTGAATACAATCAGAGTATTTTTCTCGGCGCCAATTTCCCGAACGGCATCGAGAACCTGGCCAATCTGCGCGTCCACGTCTTCCACCATCCGATAGTAAGCGTAAATATATCGGCGCCACTGTAATTCATTCCAATCAGGATGTTTGGGACGCCGTTGTCCCAGCCACTCTGGTTCGTCGCTGGGAAGCTGAAAATTGGCTGGGAGCGGTGGCAACTCGACTCCCGCGGGTGGTCCATACCTCTGCCAAATCTGTTCAAGCAGGGGACTCGTCCCACCCGCCGGCAGGCAGATGTCATGAGGATTGATCAGGGAAACCACCAGATAGAACGGCTTCTCGCGAGGTTGTTTCAAAAAGTCAATGGCGGCCTCGATTGTGGCTGCATCTACATCCCGGGCCAGTTTTCCCTGGCGTGTTGTCCGATTTAATACCTGGAAACCGTCGATCCCTTCCGTGGGGTAGACCGCTGGACAGTGCCATTTTCCCGCGTATGCTGCGTCGTATCCGGCATTCCGGAACAGCTCCCCCGAAACAGGAATCCCCGGCCGAATGGCCATATTGTTATGATCCACACCGATCTCGTGAGGAAATCGCCCGGTGTGAAGGCTCGCTCGAGAAGGACTGCACAACGGGTAAGAGCAATAAGACTTGGTGAAATATACGCCCTGCGAAGCCAGCCGATCGAGGTTGGGCGTTTTCAACCACGGATTGCCCACCACGCTCGCCGCATCGACCCGCTGCTGATCCGTTGTGATAATGAGAACGTTCGGTCGTCGTGGAGCTTCCGCAGCAGTCCATCCTGCTGTCAGTACAGACCAGGCAAAAACGCCGATCAGAGCGACCCATCTGCACCGCCTGGTCGAACAATGTTGCCGGTTGGGATTTCCTTCGCAACGGGCACGCAGTCTAGGCCGAGCAATCATCATCTTGCTATCTCCAGACCAAATTCAAGACGCCCCTTCACCAACTTGAACCATCCCGATTGTGCAACAGCCATATAATTGGACGGCATTTAAAATGTCCTGTGCCGCCAAATCCGTCATGCGTCTATGCTTAAAAGTGCCAACTATTTAGTGTACTGTTTACTGTCAATCTATTGTGCGCCAATTTAGACAGCTAGTTATTCATTCCGCCGCAGCACTTTGACGGGCTTTCTGTCGTCCCTGGCGACGGTTTGGCTTCGCATTGTTTTGTGCAGAGAACTGCGCTTTCGCTTTTTCGTTCAGGTCGGGGGGACGGATCCCCTCATGGTTTTTCAGAACGGAAAGCAGTACCTGGTAGGACGGTGCCGCCTCCCCAGTCAGACTATTGACGTTCAACGGCGATTTTTCTCCCGGATCATTGACAATATCGAAGAAACGTCCATCTTTATAAAGCTTGAACTGTTTATTGAAGGCAAACTCGATCGCCGTAAGGTCGTTACTCAGACGGGGTGAATACCAGCAGTAGATCCATTCCCGCGGTTTTCCCGGCTTCCCGCATAACTGAGGCCAGAAGCTTCGCCCGTCCAGAACCAGGTCAGCGGGAATAGGGATACCAGCCGCCTCGCAAATTGTGGGGAAAATATCCGTGCTGTCAATAAGATCATCACATACCTTACCCGACTGAACTAAGCCCGGCCCGTTGACAATCAAAGGCACATGCATGCCGGCATCGGTCGTCCGACCTTTGCCACCCACAATTTCCCGGTCCCCCATCTTTGAGCGGATTCCCCCACCGGTTCCATTGTCGCCCAGGAAAATGATGAGCGTACGGTTGCGCAAGCCCAGCGATTCCACATGATCCACCAGCTTTCCAATCAACTTGTCCATATACTCGACCATTTCTCCAAAGTGCCGCGGGTGATGGTTCACTTGTTCCCCTACGGCATGTGGATCCCAGTCCGGGCTGTCAGGGGTCGGCTGATACGGGGCATGCGTGAGGGTCATAGGATAATAGAGCAGAAAGGGCTCATCTTTATGACGGCTAATAAAATCACACGCGAACTGGTGGAGGAGGTCCGGTCCATACTCGCCGTTGTTGTAATCCCGTTCCACTCCCATGATCTCCAGACCCGGGTTGGCGTATCTTGGCGGCCGTCGCGTGTGCTGCCAGAGATAGAATTCGTGAAAGCCCAGCCGGTGCGGCAAGTCCGGCTCTCGCCCCAACTGCCATTTTCCAACAATCCCGGTCGCATATCCGGCTCGTTCGAAAAGATGGGCAAACGTCGTGACGTTGGGATCAATGACCCCGAATCTGAGATAATTGCGGGCGTTGGACTGGCCGGTCATAAGCTGAACGCGGGTGGGAGTGCACAGCGGCTGGACGTAGCAACGCTCGAAGCGAACGCCCGTGGCGGCCAGCGCATCCAGCCGCGGAGTGCGGTAGGACGTCCCGCCATTCGCACCAATTGTTTCGTAGCCGAGGTCGTCAGCCAGGATAAGGATAATGTTCGGGCGTCCGGTGTCGGGGCCTACGGCTACGGCCTGTCGAGCAGGGACTCCAACAATGACCACCAGCGCCCCCAGAATGAGGGCTTTGCATGCGAATGCCGCTCGCTCCATGAGACGTCTTCCCACTGTCGTACCGACGAGGATGGTAAACCTTAACTTCCGAATCAGTCCGGCTCATTATACAATGTGCCGGATCCTTCCGCGCGCACGGTCCTGCCGAAATTTGCAGTGCCGGGATGGCATAAATTCGCGTCGGTCCTTACCGGACAAGAATTACCTCTGCTGGTGCGTTCGGCGCTGAAGCGCCGCGCTAACCCGAAGATGCACCGTCAATGCCGGTCCAGGAACACTGCGTCGAAGTTCAATTCGAGCTCCGTAGGGGTAACTTCGCAGAACGCGTGCCCGGATGCCATCGGGGCGCACGACCCTCGCGACAATTTGGGGAGCGTTTTCAAACGGCGGACTGAAAGTGCAATGGACAAGACGTACGCGGTCACCATTTCCGAGCCTGACGAAATGATCAGATTCCCATTTTTCTTGCGTCCGCTCGACGGCTCTCCAGCCTTTGAAAACGACCTCTGGCTTCCCTTTTTGCCGGTTACTTCCCTTGCCGCTCCTCTCGCGCGCGATCTTAAGAAATAGCCCTCCATGGCCACCCCTCGTAAGCGGGGTCGCGCTGCTACTGCGGACAAGAATGTCAGCAAGGCGCGCGATATCTGGATCGACCGGCCGCTGCGCCAGACCTCTCCGGTTCCGCGGCCTGCTAGCGAGAGAAATTGGCCGTGGTCGGTGAAAAGCCTCCCACATTTGTGACATTTTTTCACGCAGGGAATGCGCACTGACTGCTGGATTAAAAATGTGTCTGATGAACATTGTGGCCAGGACGATAAGAGCGAGCACGGCGGGCACCATCCACCATCCGTGATAGCCTTCTGTCGTCAAACCGCGCAGGGTCATGACGATCGCACCGGCCAGAGCCACCCATGAGCAGAGGATGAATGCTCCCCCGGCGGCAATGGGGCCTGCATGGCCGCAGGACGTTGTTCTCCGGGCGGCCGTCCAGAGCAAATGGTGACCAGCCGCCAGGAAAACGATGACGAGAAGCAATATCTCGGCAATGCCAGAGACGAGCGGAGCGTGCCCCATCCACACAATGGCCGAAAACGACGTGAGAGCCACAATAGTGAAAGCCGTGGCCAGCGCCACGCCAGCTCCCTCAAGGGCGATCAGGCTTCGTCTGGTCTCCCAGGAAGGCAAGACCGGTGGGGCTTCGTCGCTTTCATCCGTGGTATTCCGCTGTCCCGTAGGCCGTTGACGCTCTCTTATCGATGTCAAGGAAACCTCGGGGGACCACCGTTGCAACTGCACCATGAACCGCTCATTTGACGGAGACATGCCCCACAGCATCGAGGAGGTCGGCCGTGCGGTGAGTCTTTTCCCAGGTGAATTCGGGAAGCTCGCGTCCGAAGTGCCCCCCGGCGGCCGTCTTGCGATAAATGGGGCGGAGCAAGTCGAGGTAGTCGATGATGCCTCCCGGCGTCAACGGGAAGACGTCACGAACGGCCTGACATAAGAGGGCCTCTTCCACCTTGCCCGTCCCATCCGTATCCACGTAAATGCTGACCGGGTCAGCCACTCCGATTGCATAGGCGAGCTGCACCTCGCAGCGCTCGGCCAGTCCTGCGGCTACAATATTCTTGGCGATGTGACGAGCCATGTAAGCGGCACTGCGATCAACTTTGGTAGGATCCTTCCCGCTGAAAGCTCCCCCTCCGTGCCGGGCCCAACCGCCGTAGGTATCCACGATGATCTTTCTGCCCGTCACTCCAGTATCGCCATGAGGGCCGCCGGTCACAAATTTGCCTGTGGGGTTAACATAGTATTTGATCTCCCCGTTGACCAACTCGCGGGGCAAAATGGGCTCCACTACCTTTTCAATCACGAAATCGCGAATTTCTTTCTGAGTCACCTCGGGGGCATGCTGGGTAGAAACAACCACGGTGTCCACCCGGATGGGCGTGGGCCCCTCGAATTCGATGGTCACCTGACTCTTGCTGTCTGGCCGGAGCCAGTCCACCACGTTCTGTTGCCGCAGGGTTGTTAAGCGATCCAGAATTCGATGGGCCAGCGAAATAGGCAGCGGCATCAATTCTGGAGTATGATTGATCGCGTAACCGAACATCATGCCCTGATCACCCGCCCCGATTGGTTTACCCCGCGACGCATCGGGGTCCACCCCCATGGCGATGTCCGGGCTCTGTCGCCGCAGCGACACAAGCACGGCACATGTTTCATAATTGAACCCCATGCTGTCGCTGGTATAGCCCACTTCCCGAATAACATTTCGTACGACATCGGCATAATTGACGGCCGCTTTTGTGGTGATCTCGCCTGCCACCATGGCAAGTCCCGTGGCAACGAGCGTTTCACAGGCCACGCGGCTCTTGGGATCCTCTGCTATGAGGGCATCCAGGATTCCGTCCGAAATCTGATCGGCTAACTTGTCGGGATGCCCCATGCTCACAGATTCACTGGTGAACAAATACCGGCCTTTAACCACAGGACTGACCTCCTCTCAAGCAAAATCCAGCGATAGCCATGAGACCACCGAACGCTGGCCGTGTCCAAAGCGTCGGGCGTGGGAACAATCTTCCCGGACGAACTCCCGATTATAGGCCGGGGGATTGGCCGAGAGCAAGAACCACTCCAGTCTGACTCGTCCCCTTTTGCAAAAACTTGCGACATGCCGCAAGCACAACGTGTTGCAAGGGCAATCCACGAACCGCCCCTACCAGTGGTGCGGCCCAGGTGCACCCAAGCCCTCCAGTTCCTCACACGATTCTGATGCAACTGGGGCGCTCGCCTGGTATGGAATCCGGGCCTATTGGAGGGACGCCTTCCACGGCGTCCATCGAACACCGAGGGGAGGCTTGGCGTGCCCGATGAATCTGGATCGGATCATCCAGGGTTTACGGGCGGACCTGACAAGCAGGTCCCTCCGACGCTCCGGGCGCACGTTTCTCGTGCCCGCCGGACCCCCAAGCGTGGTCTAACATTGTGAAGCAGCCAGGAAGATTTGCAAGGCCTCCGCGAGGGTACGCATTCCCCGGCCGAGCCGTGTTTGAATGTGTCTGGCGAACGGAGTATCATCTTCAGTGGTCGTTCATTTCGACGTGCACCGAGTCGGCAAGGATTTCGATCGCACAGGGAGCATCTCTATGTCCGCTTCACACCTGCGTGATGGCACGCCCATCAAACGACGGCATTTTCTGGGTTTTGGAGTTTCACTCACCGTGGGAACGGCAGTCGTGCTTGATCCCCGAGGGCACGTCCTTACCAGGGCCTTCGCGGCAGCCCAGGACAAACCGTCCCTCTGGCCTGTGACCTGCCGCGACGCCATGTTACGGCGCTCTGGCGCTGCCGATTGCTGGACCGCGATGAGACTGTACGGCGTGGACGGCGTCGAGTCAGACATCACCGATGACCTCACTCTGCCAAATCTGTACGGAGCGGATTCTCCCCTGAGCGTGGCAACACCGGAGGACCGGGACCGTCTCTGTGACGCCCTGGAAAGGGCCGGGAAAAAAATCACGGCCTTCTGTATGCACAACCGCTTTGACGAACGCCCCGAGTTCGAAGTGCAGTGGTGCTTGCGTGTGGCCGAAGCTGCCCGTGATCTCGGTGTTCCGGCGATTCGCATCGACGTCGTCCCGCGCAAAATTCCGCGTGAAGAATTCCTCCCCTTCGCCGTGGGAATCCTTCGCAAGGTCATGGCGGCGACCGAGAAGACGGGAATTCGCTTTGCCGTCGAAAATCACGGGAATACCACCAACAATCCCGAGTTTCTGGACGCGCTTTTCAGCCAGGTTGGCTCGCCGCGATTGGGCTTGACACTCGACACGGGCAATTTCTACTGGTTTGGCCATCCCCTCAGCCACCTTTATGAAATTTATGAACACTTCGCGCCCCGGGTTTTTCATACTCACTGCAAAAGTATCAATTACCCACCCGAAGAGCGCGAAAAACAGCGTCCCATGGGCTGGGAATATTCGAAGTACCACTGCCCGATCTATCAGGGAGACATCGACTTCGGCAGAGTTCTGGCCATCCTCAAGAAAGCCAACTACAGCAACGACCTGTGTATCGAAAACGAAATGCTGGGACGGCTTTCGGCGGAAGAGACGGTCAAAACGGTCTCCCAGGAGGTGATCTTTTTGCGGAAAAAGCAAGCCGAAATTGCTTGACGGTTTTGCCGGGTCGTCCCATCGCTCTCCTGTTTGTAGAGGGTCATGGGCGGACCGGCGCTGGACATGGGACTTGGTATGAAGCGAGCCGTCCCAGTGTTTTGGGTGCCCCTTCTTGGCTCCCCTCTTTTTGCGAGTCTGGCTGACTGCGGGCATTTTCGCGCGGGTCAAAATGGGCCACCCGCCGAGTTAACTCCGGAAAAACCAGCAAATCCGTTAAAGTTTTCCGAGATTCACGCCGACGTACGAAGAGGAGCCACTGGGGCTCCGTCGTTCCATCGCATCTGGCTTGACCGACATCGTTCGCGGGTGTTCGCGTCCGCACATGCATCAAACCGGCCCAAAATTCGCAACGCCACCTGCCGACGGCCCGCTCTCCCAAGAAGCGTGCCCGCGGGAAAGTCGCGACCATTTGGAGGGTGGCTCTGCCCTGGCCAACACTCAGCCGGTGAATCTCCGGCGGATTGATCAGGAACTGGCGATTGCGGAATTTGAGCTGTCCGTGCTGGGCCATTTGCTCTGTCCTGCACCAGCGACCCAGTTTTTGCGGATTGACGCCCGCCACGCCAAACTCGATGGTCCGGCCTTGCGGTACGAACGTCCTTCTTCAGTCAGCTCGAAGACGAATACCGAGGGGGCTGATCATCGTTGGACAGTGTTTCTTCTGGGACTGGGCAGCGCCGTCTGCGGGGGCACGGTTATCGGCTGGGGGGTGACCCTGTCCGAACTGAACCTTGTCTACTGGGGCATTCCGATCTTTCTTGTGGGCGTGGGATTCATTTCCGCGGTGCTGTTTTTCTCCCCGGTCAAAACGCCAGCCGAGTCGATGTCTGGCCCCCACGAATCTCCTCAGGGGAGACCGGCTACCCTGTTGGCTGGCCACAGTGGCTGGAAGTAATGTTCTCGCCCACCGCAACGGCTACCCATCATGCGAACAAACACTGACGTTTGGGACCGTGCGCCAATCACCACCGAAGCGCGTGACGGCCTGGTCCTGCCGAAGTATTGCCCACGGCGAAACTTGCCACCCAGTCTCACTCGAGGGGAGTGCCGTTTGCGGCCTTCCCATTCAGTCCACTCCTGGAAACAGGCTCACCATCGAGGCCACGGAGGCAGACGTTCGTGCCTGTCGGAAGAATTCCTTCGCCTCGGGCACGCGATCGTCACAGTACAGATGGACGGCCAGCAGGAAGAGGAGCTCGGGGTTGGTGGGGTTTTCTTCAATGGCCTGTGCCAACTCAGCCCGATGATCCTTCACATCGAGGTCACGGTCTCCATAAAGAAGTGCCAGGCGAAATCCACGCGTCGGCCATTCACTGTCCACTGACAGCCCCTTTTTCAGGGCATCGAAGGCCATCGAATACTGCCGCGTTGCAATGAGGGCAAAAGCCTGGCGGAAGTACGTGTCTGCCACGTCTGGAGCGGCTTTTTCCGCCTCCCGGTACTGGAAGTAAGCCGATCGAAATCGACCTTCGCGAAACAACCTGTCTCCAAACTCAATAAATCGTTGGGCCAATTGATGTTGCCGACTGTTTGTGGTACGAACAGCGGGCAGGGCAGGGGGCCGTTCCGGTTGATCGCTTCGCGCGGCTCCTTGGGGAGCCGAATCGGAAGTCGCCGGGTCGCTGTATGGTTGCTCATAAAGCCCCGGCAAATCCGACGGTACGCGGACCGGTCCATTCAACATCGCCCCGGGCATGGTCGGACGCAGGACACCCAGATCGCGCAGAATGGGCGCCGCCGGATCGTAGTAAACGACCGGTGGTGCTACAAAAACGGGTGGATAGAAAGCACAGGGAAAGCATGCAGAATAACACCAGGGAACTGGCGCATTCCACTTGCCGCACACGGGGGGACCGGCCCAATAGAAAACACCGCCGTAGCATCCAGACGGATAAGGTCCGTGCGAGAACACGATGAGCGACTGGGCTGATCCAACCGAGGGGAAGCGCTGCCCACCGACCCCCACGAACGCATGCGTGCTATGGCACCTGGGATGAACGTGCCCCACTTCCGCGGATGTTGTCGGCAGTCGATCTTTTGTCCCCGCACGAGGAGCGGGGCAATCGTCGGCAGCTAAAAGATACGTCGGGGCCCAACCGAGAACAGCGAGGAACAAACCAAGCCGGATGATCTCAGAACGCGCAGACATTCCAGTCAGCCTCCGTCATGATGGCGGCGAGCGTCTGCGCAGCCTCATCTCCGGTGTTTTGCCGCCTTCTTTAGCCCCGTTTATTATATGGGCCGTCACGATGCCTACCAAGAGCCCTGGTGATGTCCAGCTAACGGCCAGACGAGGATCATCCGAGTTCGGCGGCCTGCGGAAGAGGCGGAGATAGCTCACTGGTCTCCGATCCAGACAGGACGTTCATGGGAGGGAAACCAGAGCTCTGGTTTTCGGACTTCGATTCCTGAGAAAGGGCATTGTGTAGGGAGTCTTTTTTCTCTAACGTTTTGATCCTTGCCAATAGCGCATTGAACTCGTCGGCAAAGTCCTGCCAGAAGTCACCCTGGCGGAAGCGTATCGGCTCCACGGGCTCGCCTTTTGCCAAAGCGCGCAGCGAACGCCGAAGACGAACGAGTGGACCGGCAAAGCGATTGCTGACGCGAATCACATCGACGACCACCAAGGGCAGGATGATCAAGGAAGCGACGAGCGCAGGCCCTAAATAGACACGCAGTTCCTGGAAGTGCCAGGCAAAAGGTCGCGCCGGTCCAGTGATGATCCGGTAACAAACCACCATGAAGGTCACGGTGATAAGACACGTCAGCCAGTAAAGACAGACACGCCAAACGAGCTGTCCCTGAACCTGCGGGTCAACAAAGAGCTTTTTTCGGATGTTTTTCATGGCGCCAGGCATTGTGGACGGCCTCGACTCGCTGTCGGTTCCATCAGCTTCGGCTGAGCGATCCTGTTTACCCAGGACGGTGAGTCTTCGCGTAATGCACACTTTGCCCACCCTCTTTTAGAAGTCTAGCGTGTAAATCCGCATGCGTTGGAGGCTCAAGTGGAGAGTCGCGACCCAACATCCCGTTTTTGGGGACTATCACTCTCCCCGATTGGGCCGTCATCATCGTTGTCGTGGTTAAAATCCCGAGCGCCGTCCGTTTTGCGGTCTCCTGGGGCGCCCACTGTGCCGTCATAAGGTTCCTACGGCTTATAATTTTGCATGAGACTGCCCCTTACTCAGAGGGCGGTTCTGGCACTTTGAGCTGGCTAAAACGCCTCCTTCCGGGAGAGAAAAATTGACCGCCATGGCAGGTTCGCTTGCAGCAAAACTTCCGATTCCGTCCAGCGTATGGATTGCCCGGTGGAAACCGCTCCTCCAGAAAATTTCCGCCCTGGAACCGGAACTTCAGAAACTTTCCGATTCTGATATTCGCAAGCGAAGTCTCGCCCTGCGGTATCGGGCAAGGAGTGGGGAGCCGCTGTCGCGACTGCTGGTGGAAGCCTATGCCCTGGTGAGAGAGGCGGGGCGGCGAAAACTCAACATGCGGCATTTCGACGTCCAGATTCTCGGCGGCATCGCGATGTTTCACCACGCCATCGTGGAGATGCAAACTGGAGAGGGAAAAACCCTTACAGCAACGCTGCCCATGTACCTTTACGCCCTCGCCGGACGCGGCTGTCACCTGGCCACAGTCAACGATTATCTGGCAAAACGCGATGCCGAATGGATGGGCCCCATTTACGAACTGCTGGGGCTGACGGTCGGCGTGATCCAAACGCAGATGTCGCAGAACGAAAGGCGCAAGGCGTACGCCGCCGACGTAACCTACGGAACCGCCAAAGAGTTCGGCTTCGACTTTCTCCGCGATCGACTTCTTTTACGGCGTATCCGTGAAGGCCAAACCGACGTCATTGGCGCCATGCTTGGCGATAACGGGGCGGAATCCGGCGAAAAACCGGTCCAGCGCGAACCGTTCTTCGCCCTTGTGGACGAGGCTGACAGCATCCTCATTGACGAGGCGCGGACACCGCTCATCATCAGTGCTCTGCCCACCGAGGAGGAAAAGCTGGCCGTCGAGTGCTACAAATGGGCTGCCAGGGTGGCTGACCAGTTCGTTGAAGACGTGGACTATGAGTACGATCATGAGAAGAAAACGGTGGAGCTAACGCGGGAAGGGCGGCGGAAGGCACGAACCCTCCCGAAGCCTGAGGTCATGGCGTCGGTGGGAATGTTTCATATTTACGAATACGTAGAACGGGCCATCAAGGTCGCACGGGATTTCATTCGCGACCGCGAATATGTGGTGAAAGACGGCGAGATTGTGATCGTCGATGAATTCACCGGCCGCCTCGCCGAGGGACGGAAGTGGCGGGACGGTATTCACCAGGCCGTGGAGGCCAAAGAGGGGGTGGAGGTGACAATCGCAACGGGGCAGGCCGCGCGGATCACCATTCAGGACTTCTTCCTCCGTTACCGCCATCTGGCAGGAATGACGGGAACCGCGCGTGACTCGGCGTGGGAGCTCCGCAAGATCTATAAGTGTCCGGTGATCGTGATTCCCACCAACCGACCTGTGATCCGCAAGCGGCTCCCAGATCTTGTGTTTGGGACTCAGGAAGCGAAATGGCAGGCCGTCGTCGATGAAATCTGTGAAATGCACGCGCAGGGGCGTCCGGTGCTGGTGGGAACCCGGTCCATCGACAAGTCGGAATACTTGTCTCGTCTGCTTACGGAAAGGGGTATCGAGCATCAGGTCCTCAACGCCCATCACATTGAAGAGGAAGCCAAAATTGTTGCCCAGGCGGGACAGAAGGGGCGGGTAACGGTCTCGACAAATATGGCGGGACGTGGTACCGACATCCGTCTTGGTCCCGGTGTTGCGGAACTCGGCGGTCTCCACGTCATTTGCACGGAGATGCACGATGCCGCCCGCATCGATTGGCAACTCCGCGGTCGCTGCGGCCGCCAGGGAGATCCCGGCACGTTTCGGCAGTTCCTGGCGCTTGACGACGAACTGCTGCTCAAGGCATTCGGTGCCAAAAAGGCCCAAAAATATGCGGAAATTGGCAAGAGTCGTCCGGGACTTTTCAATGAGTACGCGCCGATTTTTCGGAAAGCCCAGAGAATCATCGAACGACGGCACTTCCGTGAGCGGCGTACCCTGATGCATTTCGAACGCGAACGTAAAAAGATGCAGCGTCAGATGGGCCAGGATCCATATTTGGACACGCCCGGGTGAAAAACGACGCGTTGGCAGACCGGTTCCGCAAAACGGCTGCCGACACTCACGATGGTTTGTCAGCTACATTCCCGGGCGTACCGGCACGGCGATCATATCAACGCTCAGCGATCGGTCTTTCCACCCGACGCTGTGCACAGTCACCTTGGAGGCTGCCGGGGGACGATCGGGTGCAAAGAACTTCGGCCGAATTGCATCAACGGCGGAACTTGCGTCCTTGTCCGTGACGAAGTATGTCGCTTTAGCGAGGTGCTGCCAGTCACTTCCCTGGTTTCCAAGAAGGTCGCCCAGTTGTTTAAACACGTCGGCGGCCTGGGCATCCGCTGGCCCCGCTTGCCGGGACACCAGACCGGGTAGGAAAATCAGGCGATCTGTCTGCACAAGGACCACGCGAGTGAAGGTCGGAGAGGGCTTCACAGAGGGAGGATTGTAAAAACGCAACGGAGCAGAGCCTTCTACGGCTTTCTCGGGAAGCCTTGCCACCATTTCGATTTCCACGGGTGCAGAGGCGATCCACTCTGTGTAAACCACAGGCGGAACGGTTTTTCCCGAAAATGCCTTCTCGATCTCCTGAAAAACTTGGGCAGCCTCGGTCGCCGTCTGGACGAACACCCGAAGTTGAAGGATGTCCTCTTGCGAAACTTGCAATCCTTGGGCGGTCTCCAATAAACCGTGGAGTGCATTGGCCGCCGCCTGAGGCAGGGGACTCTTATCCGGTTGTCCGCTGAAGAAGACAAGCCCTCCCGCCGGAGTGACGATCGCATCCGTAAGGTTTAAGCCATCGAGGTTTTCAGATTCCCAGCGATTGACCACATCAACGTCTTCCCCGGGAACCGCGACCGCGTCCAACCCGATTTTGACGCCTTTGCGAGGCAGCGGACTGACGACATAGGTCACTGCCGGCTCAAGCCCCGGGCGAAATACTTTGTCGAGAAATTGGATAGCTGCGGCCAGCGTTTCTTCTGACGAGGCTACAACGTTGAGTCGTACGATCCGATCAACGCTGCCATGGGCTTTGGTGAGAACAGTCGTCAATTGCTGCCAGGCACCGGCAATTTGGGATTGGTCATCTCCATCGGCCGGCCCCAAAACCTGCCGCGTCCATACCAGGGGGCACCCTTCAATGCGGGTTACCGACCAAGCGGGGCCCGTTTCCGAGATGCGGACATGTTCGAGGATACGCTCCTCCGAAACCACCCCGCCTGGAGACGTGCTCGCCCTGGACGCCGTTGCTTCCGCACTTGGCCCCTGTCTTTGTCCAGCTTCTTTTTCGGGTGGTGCAGAACGGGGACAGCCGGCAAGTACTACAACGCCTGCCAGAAACACTGCCCATGCAACCG
>NZ_JACIYL010000070.1 GCF_014359955.1 Thermogutta sp.
GAAGCGAAGGCCGCGAAGTCTCTACCACGATGGCATTTGTGCGGTTGCTGGCACGCTTGATGCGGGACAAGAACATCGGCCGGTATATCGTTCCCATTGTCCCCGATGAAAGCCGCACCTTCGGTATGGAAGCGCTCTTCCGGCAGTTCGGGATTTACTCCCACGTGGGGCAACTTTATGAGCCTGTGGACTCCGACACGATCCTCTACTACCGCGAGGCCGTGGATGGGCAAATTCTGGAAGAGGGGATCACGGAAGCCGGGTCAATGGCCTCGTTCATCGCCGCCGGTACGGCGCATTCCACACACGGAATCAATATGATTCCGTTTTTCATCTTCTACTCCATGTTCGGTTTCCAGCGAATCGGGGACCTCATTTGGGCCGCCGGTGATATGCGGTGCCGGGGCTTCTTGATGGGAGGCACTTCCGGCCGGACGACACTCGCCGGAGAAGGCCTCCAGCACCAGGACGGCAACAGCCACCTCTATGCCCTCGCCTACCCCACCTGCCAGGCCTACGATCCCTGCTACGCGTACGAAATGGCGGTCATCGTGCTCGACGGGATCCGCCGGATGTACTACGAGGAAGAGGACATCTTCTACTACATCACGCTCATGAACGAAAATTACGAGATGCCGATCCTGCCCATGGGTTCCACGGAAGGAATCTGCAAGGGCATGTACCGGCTCTCCGTGCGTGATCTGGGCCCCGACCGTCCCAGCGTGGACCTCATGGCCAGTGGCGCGATTTTGCGGGAGGCCCTTCGGGCACAGGAGATCCTCGATCAGAAATTTGCCGTTTCCAGCCGTGTTTTCAGCGTGACAAGCTGGAAACGTCTCCTGGAAGATGCCCGGGAGGTCGATCGCTACAACCGGCTCCATCCCGAAGCGTCGCCCCGCGTTCCGTATGTCCAGCAGGTGCTGGAGGGTTCCCAGGGAACGGTCGTTGCGGCTTCAGACTACGTATCGGCCGTGCCGCTCACCCTCGCCCGGTGGATTCCCGGCGATTACGTCGCGCTGGGGACGGACGGTTTTGGTCGGAGCGAAGCCCGCCGCGAACTCCGTCGTTTCTTCGAGGTCGATGCCGAGAATATCGCGCTGGCCGCACTCAGCTCCCTGGCAGAACGGGGGCTCTATCAGAAAGACCGCCTCGCCTCGGCCATCAGAGAACTGGGACTGGACCCGGACAAGCCCGTGCCGTGGAAAGTGTGAACCTTCGCTGATTGCGCGTCAGCGCCTGTGGAGAAAGGGATCTCACGCCACGCTCGTGTCCCGGGCGTGAGCGTTATGCTCTACGACGCGTTCGAACCGCCCGAATATCATGCGGCCGGCGCTCGTCTGGAGGACGCTGGTCACATTGAGAACCACGGTTTTCCCGACATACTCGCGGCCGTCTTCCACCACGACCATCGTCCCGTCGTCGAGATATCCGACGCCCTGGCGTTCCTCTTCGCCCGGCTTGACCAGGCGGACCTGGATCTGCTCGCCGGGAAGGAATCGCGGCTTGAGGGCATTGGCCAGGTCGTTGATATTGATCACCCGAACGCCGTGCACCCGAGCCACCTTGTTGAGGTTGTAGTCGTTCGTCACGAGTCGCCCTTCAAGGTGTTTGGCCAGCGTGACCAGCTTGACATCCACGGATTGTCCGGCAAACTCGGGGAGGTCCCGGTCCCAGATATTGAGTTCCACGTCGGGATTGTTGCGGAGGCGGTTGAGAATATCGAGTCCACGTCGCCCTCTGGCCCGCTTGGAGCGATCGGCGCTGTCGGCGACAGCCTGGAGCTCGTTAATGACGAATCGAGGGATCACCAGTCGGCTGTCGAAGAGATTGGTTTCCACCAGATCGGCAATGCGACCGTCGATGATGACGCTGGTATCCAGGATGTACGGTCGGCGTCCTTTGACTTCCTTGGTGAACTCGACGTAGGGGATGATGAATCGGAAATCGTCTTTGGTCTGAAATAGGAAACTGATACACACATAACACAGGACTGCCGCGAGGATGAGCTGCACCACGTTCCGCACCCGCTCTTCGGTTTGAAGACTCTCGAAGACCGGCGTGAGGGCCAGCCCCGCCACGTAACTGAGGAAAAGCCCCACGATCAGACCGAAGTAAACGGAGCTGATGATCTCCAACGGTTTGCGTGGGATCAGAATATCCAGCAGAATAACCGCCCCGCCGATGGCCATGATCCCCAGCACAATCAACCAGGCTGTCCACTGAAGGTCCTGGGGATACAGGCCGGCCTTCACGACGATTACCGCCACACCCGCCAGAACGATCAGGAAGGTGAGGCGTAAAAAAGTCAGAACCATGCTGGTGCCCTCTCTGTTACCGGATACGCAATTTAACGGCCATACAGTAGGATAGGTCACAGGCCCACAGGACGCTGCCGACGGTACGCCCCTTATTCAGGGGATGCTCCTTCCCGTGATTCGTCGGCTTGCCTGGGCATTGTCCTCGGCTGCCGCCTGCCGGGGACCAACTATTTCTCCGTCGATTCTAGCCGAAACGAAAGCCACCATAAAGCCTTTTCGTCGTCGAAGCAATTTCGGCGTTGTTTCCCGGGCCCCCGTCGTTCGATCACGCAGATCATTGAGTTTGCGCACCGTCTGAAACCGATTTCTCCTGCGAAACATGGAAAACTAAAAAATCACCTTTCCCTCAGGAAACGCGCTTGTCGTGCCCGGCGAAATCAAAAATGGACGATCCAGCTTCTCATAAACGTTCTCATAAACGGACGTGACGGGCACCTTTGCCGAAACAAAGTGGGGCACTCCTGTCGGGCCCGTCCCGACTCGCGGCTTTGATCCATGGAAGAGAGGCTTGCGGGACTGATAAAGTTCACCGGTGGATAACAGTATTGCGGTGTCTGGTTGCCTGAATGCTGTCTGATTCACGGCGAAAAAATTTTGGTTGCCGCACTTGCTTGTTGGCCGAAGGTGAGTACAATGAGGCGGCAAATATGACAGCCGATTTTGAAGTATACCCGAGAGCCTGTTGGCGCTTCCAACCACGCAAGCCGCACTCGAGTACGCAACACAAAAGACTCCCCCATCAAGACAAATAAATCCCGGGTAATTACCCGTTAGAAGAATTCCCACCCTGCGTTTCTACGATGGTTGCCTCGCGGCGCAGAACAAGGTTTCAAAGAAAGCACGCCGACAGACAGCGGCTTCCTCGCTGCCTTCCGGGAAGAGATTCTTTCAGCCCAGGTGTCCAGTGGTCGTTTGTCGCCGGAAGAGGCAGGGGAACGCCGCAGAGAATATGGGATTGAGGTGTATTTTTGCAAGAATTGTGCCCCATGCCGACGTCCTGACATTCAAGGGTAGGCGGAGGGTTTGACTTCACGTTTGAGCAGGTCCTATTTGGGGGAGCAAAACGATGGCTCACACCAATTGCCGCGGTAATAGGTTCTTTCAGGGTAGTCGTCGGGAATTCCTGACCGTGGGGGCTCTCGGTTTCCTGGGCCTGACGCTCGGTGATCTCCTGCGTCTGGAGGCTGCCAAAGCACAGGAGGGGAGTGCTTCAGCAGATCCCACTTTCGGAAAAGCCAAAGGGTTGATCCACATTTTTCTCCCCGGCGGAATGGCCCAGCAGGAGTCTTTTGACCCCAAGCCCTATGCCCCCCTGGAATACCGTGGCTCTTTCGGGACTGTGAAAACCAACACGGGCGAATTGTTTTCCGAAAACTTTCCGATACTTGCCCAGGTGGCTGATAAGTTCACGGTCGTTCGCTCCATGAGCCACGGCGAAGCGGCGCACGAGCGCGGCACCCACAATATGTTCACGGGATACCGCCCCAGTCCCGCCGTGACGTATCCCAGCCTCGGAAGCATTGTGAGCCATGAGCTCGGCCCGCGAGAATCGCTGCCTCCGTATGTGTGCATTCCCAATGAGCCGAACCCCTACGCCGGGCCGGGTTATCTCAGTTCGGCGTATGGTCCGTTTTCGCTGGGGGCGGATCCGGCGGGAAAGGGTTTCCGGGTCCGCGATCTGAGTCTTCCGCAGGGGGTGGACGAGCAGCGGTTTGCCCGACGTCGCACCCTCCTGGAGGCCGTCAATGCCCATTTTGCCTCGCTGGAGAAAGCGGACGCCATCCAGGCGATGGACTCCTTTTATTACCGGGCCTATGAAATGCTCAGTTCTGCGAAGGCCCGGGAGGCATTCAATCTGGAAGCGGAGTCCCCCCAAATCCGCGAACGGTACGGTTACACCCAGGCTGGGCAGCGGTTTTTACTGGCACGGCGATTGATCGCCGCCGGTGTCCGCGTTGTCACGGTCACATACGGCGGATGGGACTTTCATCAGCAGATTGTGCCGGGGACGAAGCGGCTCGCTCCCGCGCTCGATCAGGCCCTGGCGGCTCTGTTCTCGGACCTCGATGCCTCAGGAATGCTGGATGAAACCATCGTGATGGTCTCCACGGAATTCGGACGGACTCCGAAAGTCAACGGGACGGCGGGGCGCGATCACTGGCCCAAGGTCTTCAGCATTCTCCTTGCTGGAGGCGGCATCACGCGTGGCCAGATTTTCGGTAGTTCGGATGCCACCGCGTCCGAGCCGGCCAGCGAGCCCATCGGGCCGGAGGACCTCTTTGCCACGATTTATCATCTGCTGGGAGTGGACTACGAGAAACGTCTGATTGGTCCGGGCAATCGGCCGCTCAACATTGTCCGCGACGGTCGAGTTCGCCGAGGCCTGATCGCATGATGAGCCTGCCGTTCAGTCCTCCCGTTGGTTACCTGCCATTTGGGAATATTGCGTCATGAAGCGACACAGTGGCTCGTTTTTGGGGAAAAGACGTGCGGCGCTTGGGCCGGTTGCGAACCTCCTGCGTTGGCGACGCCCGAAGCCGTCCGTCGGCAGGATAAAAGTGCCTGATCCGGCCGTGCATCGCTGCGGGTTTGCTTGCCTGGGGGTTCTGCTGAGTGTGGTCTTCTCTGGAGTTGTGTGGGCGGCTGACCCAGTGATTTCCCGCGTGACGCCGATCAGCGCGCAGCAGGGGACCGAGATCGAGCTGACGATCACGGGTTCCCGTCTGGCTGATGCGGCGGAGTTGCTCTTCACCAGCCCTGGTTTTTCGGTGCGGGAGATCACGAGCAAGTCGGGCAATCGTCTGGTGGCGAAGGTGGCCATCGCTCCCGATTGCCAGGTCGGAGAGCACGGCCTGCGCGTGCGGACAGCCACCGGGATTTCCAACCTGATCACTTTCCACGTGGGGTTGCTTCCGGAAATTGACGAGAAAGAGCCCAACAACGACTTCCACAATCCCCAGGTTATCCCCCTGAACACAACCGTCCGCGGAGTGGTGGAGAACGAGGATGTGGACTACTTCGCCGTGGACCTGAAAGCCGGGCAGCGATTATCGGTGGAAGTGGAGGGAATGCGCCTGGGGAAAGCCTTTTTTGACCCCGCCGTGGCGATATTGGATTCCAAGCGTTTCGTGCTGGCTGCTGCGGATGATACGGCTTTCGGCGGTCAGGACGCCGTTTGTGCGGCCGTCGCACCGGCGGACGGTCGGTACATCGTGCAGGTGCGGGAAAGTGCCTTTGGGGGATCCGGAGATTCCTATTATCGGCTGCATGTGGGCACGTTTCCGCGACCTGTGGCGGAATTTCCGCTGGGCGGTACGGCCGGTCAATCTGTGAAGGTGCGCTGGGTGGGTGACCCGCTCGGCTCCTGGGAAGAGGAACTGACTCTTCCCGCTCAACCTGCAGAACGTTGGCCTGTTCTGGCACATCGGGACGGTCAGACGGCCCCCACGCCCAACTGGCTCAGGGTGAGTGCGGGGGGGTCCGAAACCGCGGAGGTTGAGCCTAATGACGCCCCGAACCAGGCCACTCCGGCGTCCGTCCCGGGGGCCTGCAATGGCGTGCTGGAGCGACCGGATGATCGAGATTTCTTCCGTTTTTCAGCGAAAAAAGGTCAGGCCTTTGACATCCGTGTCCTCGCCCGACAGTTGCGCACCCCTGTGGACAGCGTGCTGACCGTGCATGCGGCCAACGGCCGACAACTGGCGGCCAACGATGATGCGGGCAGTCCCGACAGCATCATCCGCTGGACGGCCCCCAACGACGGCGAGTATCTGATCGGGATCCGTGACCAACTCGGAGCAGGCGGTCCAGAGTACGTTTATCGCATCGAAATCGCACCCGTTCAGCCAAAGCTGCGGCTGAGCTTGCCCGAGCGGCAACAATTCCGAGATATTGTGGCGGCCGTTCCCCGCGGCAATCGATTCGCCTTCCTGGTCTCGGTGACGCGGGAGGATTTCGACGGCCCCGTGGACCTGCGCTTTGAAGATCTGCCGCCAGGCATCAGCGTGGAAACCTTTCCTATTCCGCCTGGACAGACGGCTGTGCCCGTCATCCTCACGGCCGCTGCTGATGCTCCGCTGGAAGGACGATGGGTCAACATCAAAGGCGTTTCGAAGGTCGGGGAGCAGGAGATCGTGGGAGACCTGCTCCAGCGAACTTCTCTTGTTCGCGGCCAAAACAACCGCGAGTACTGGAATTTTTACTCACACCGCCTGGCCGCGGCGGTGACCGAAGCCGTGCCGTTCCGGGTGACGATTCAACAGCCCAAGGTGCCGCTCGTTCAGGGAGGCACGATGGACCTCGTCATCAAAGCGGAACGGGATGCGGGCTTCGACGGGCCGATTACCGTGGCAATGCTGAACTTATCGCCGGGTGTATCCGCGCCCACTTCGGTGACAATTGCCCAGGGAGCCCAGGAGGTCCGCATGCCGCTCACCGCCACCAGGCAGGCGGCCCTGGGGACCTGGAAGATCGTGGCCCTCGCCTCCGCCAATATCAATGGAACCGTTGAAGTGGCCACGCCTCCCGCCGATCTGACGGTCGCCTCGCCGTTTGTGGCGATGACCTTCCCGCAGATTTCGCTGGATCAGGGACAGTCAGGAAACTGGCCGGCGCAGGTCGAGGTTCGCACCAAATTTGAGGGGAACGCTCAGGTAGAGCTTCTCGGACTACCATCGGGAATAGCGTCAGAGCCGCAAACGATCACGGCTGAAAGCCAACAGTGCACGTTCCCCCTGCGGACAGAACCGACTGCCCCGGTGGGACTTCACAAATCGGTTATTGTGAAGGTGACGATCACCCAGGACGGCGAGCCCATCGTTCATCTGTTGCCGGCCGGGGAACTGCGTATCCAGAAGCCGCGGCCGGCGCAGGTGGCGCAGGCCGCTCCACCTCCGCCTCCACGCCAACCCACAGAAAAACCGCTCAGCCGTTTGGAACAACTCCGACGGCAGCGCCAGAATCAAACCGCGACGCCGTAAACCTTCCTTTAACAGGAGGGCCTCCAAGCCATGAAGCGAGTACGTTTCCCTTTTTTGAGATTTCATCAGCGGGCAACCCAATCGGCCGGAATGGCCACGCTTGCCGGTTTGATCGCGTTCTGGGGCGCGATCGCAACCAGTCGGGCGGCGGAAATCGTCCGGCTGGAAATCTATCCTTCTGACGCCCTCCGCCTCGAAACGAAGGACGATCGGCAGTCGTTTGTGGTGGTGGCCGTGGCCGCCGACGGCGTCACCCAGGACGTGACCGAGCAAGCCAAACTCCGTTTGGAAAATCCCGCCCTCGCCCGCCTGGAAAACGCCACACTCTATCCGCAGGCCAACGGCGAAACGCGTTTGATCGCGGAGTATGGGGGGCAAAGCGCGGGGGTGCCCGTCGTGGTCAAAGATGTGGAGAAGGAACGGCCCCTCAGTTTTCGATTGGACGTCATGCCCGTGTTCATGCGAGCGGGTTGTAACACGGGCACCTGTCACGGGGCAGCTCGCGGAAAGGATGGCTTCCGGCTGTCGCTTTTTGGATTTGATCCCGAGGGGGATTATGAACGGCTCATCCACGAGGTGCCGTTCCGCCGGGTCAATCTCGCCGTTCCGGAGGACAGCCTCATTCTGCAAAAGGCCATCGGGGCGGTTCCACACACAGGTGGCAAACGCTTTGAAAAGGATAGCGAATTGTACCGTACCCTCTACCGCTGGCTCGAACTGGGTGCCCCGCGCGACAGTGGAAACGTGCCCAGCGTGGAGAAAGTCGAGGTCTTTCCCCCGCAGACCGTTCTCCAGGGCGAAAACGCCACCCAACGGCTGGTGGTTCGGGCGCACTACTCGGATGGTACGGATCGAGATGTGACCCACCTGGCCGTTTTCCTCAGCAATAACGACTATGCGGCTCCCGTTGACGAAAACGGCCTGGTTAAAGCGGCGCACCGCGGCGAGGCATTCATCCTGGCGCGATTCGATACGAAGGTGGTGGGAAGCCAGGTCCTCGTGCTTCCCGCCGATGCGCCGATGGTGGCCACCGATGAACCCGCCAACTACATCGACGAACTGGTCAACGAAAAGCTGCGCAAGCTCCGTATCCAGCCGAGCGGCCTGTGCAGCGATGCCGAATTCCTCCGCCGTGTGACGCTCGACATCATCGGCCAGCTTCCCACGGAGGAAGACTATGCGCGATTCCTTGCCGACACCCAGCCGGACAAGCGGGCACGGTTAGTGGACGAACTCCTCCAGCGCAAGGAATTTGCAGAACTCTGGGCGATGAAATGGGCGGAAGTTCTCATGGTGCGTTCCAATGTGAACGTGAGCTATAAGTCGGCCTATCTCTACTCTCAGTGGCTCACGGAAAAGATTGCTTCTGGAGAACCGTTCGACGAGATCGTTCGCGAGTTGCTGGCTTCCGAGGGTGGTACATTTACCAATCCCGCCACGAATTTTTACCAGGTGGAAACGGACACCCTGAAGACCGCTGAAAACGTGGCTCAGGTGTTTATGGGCCGTCGTATCCAGTGCGCGCAGTGCCATAACCATCCGTTCGACCGCTGGACGATGGACGATTACTACAGTTTCGCCGCGTTCTTTGCGCAGATTGGTCGTAAGCGAGGCGAAGACGAACGAGAAACGATCGTCTTCAACCGGGGAAGCGGTGAGGTGCGCCATCCGGTGGACAATCGCGTGATGGCCCCCAAGTTCCTGGGTGGCCCGCAGCCCCAAATCAACGGTGAGGATCGTCGCAAAGTCCTCGCCGAGTGGCTCACCTCGCCCGACTGTCCGGATTTTGCCTGCAATGTCGCCAACCGGATCTGGGCGCACTTTTTCGGGGTGGGAATCGTTGATCCGGTGGATGATGTCCGCATGAGCAATCCCCCCAGCAACCCGCAACTGTATGAAACGCTGGGGAAAAAGCTCATCGATTATAAATACGACTTTAAGCGACTGGTGCGGGACATCTGCCTGTCCAAGACGTATCAGCGATCGGCGATACCGAATGAGAGCAACCGCGAGGACACGCGGAACTTCTCCCACGCCAACGTGCGCCGTCTGCAGGCGGAGATCCTCCTGGATTGTATCTGCCAGGTTACCGAGTCGCCGGAAAAGTTCCGCGGTTTGCCGCTTGGTGCCCGGGCGATTCAGATCGCGGATGGAAGCACGACCAACTACTTCCTCACCACGTTTGGTCGGTCTCCCCGAGATACCGTTTGCGCCTGTGACGTGCGTACCGATCCCACACTCTCTCAGGCGCTTCATCTGATCACGGGCAATACGATCGAGAACAAGATCAGGCAGGGCGGTCTCATTGACCGGTGGCTGAACGAGAAGGTGTCCCCCGAAGACATCGTGAAGCGGTTGTTCATCCGCACACTGACCCGCGAACCGACCGAACAGGAAATGCAGGCCATTCGGGAAGCGCTCAAGGACCAGGCCGATCCGAAGCCGGTTTTGCACGACGTCTTCTGGGCCCTTTTGAACTCCCGGGAGTTCTCCTTCAACCATTGAGCGTGCCCCCGGCGGGCGAAATAGTAAAACCAGCAAATGATTCGTGCCAATCGGGTTTCATCAAACCTGCGGCGGCATGCAGTATCCGAGGAGTAAGCGTTCCATGCGAAGGTGTTTTTCACGCGGCTGGCTCGGTGTTGTGGCGCTGGTCTTATTCGGATGTCTGGGCACAGGCTCTGTCCTTGCGGAGGAGGCCAAAATCACTTACGTGGACCATGTCCGGCCTATTTTTCGCGAGCACTGCTTTGCCTGCCACAACCAGAACAAAGCCACCAATGATCTCGCCCTGGACAGCTACGAACGGCTCATGGAGGGCGGGGCCAGTGGGGCGGTCATCGAACCCGGCGATCCGGACAACTCCTACCTCTGGATGCTTGTTTCCCATAAAGAGCAGCCCTACATGCCCCC
>NZ_JACIYL010000700.1 GCF_014359955.1 Thermogutta sp.
CGGTCAACGACAAACAGTCCCCCTTCCCCGCTTGCGGGGAAGGGGCTAGGGGATGGGGTTTCACCGCCTCCTGAATCTCCCGCACGACTCCTTCCATGTCGTTCAGCACCCGGTCGTTGGTGAAGCGCAGAACGCGGTAACCCAGGCTTTCCAGAAAAGCCTGTCGGGCGGCATCGTACTCTTTTTGCGATTCGTGAATCGGGCCGTCCACCTCCACGATCAAGCGCGGCTCGCGGGCATAGAAGTCCACAATAAAGCGATCAATGCAGTGCTGACGGCGGAACTTGACCCCCAGTTGCTCCTGACGCAATCGCTGCCAGAGGGCCTCTTCGGCAGGTGTCGGATTCTTGCGCATCTCTCGCGCCTGGGGCCCAAGATGCTCATACAGGTGGGCCGGCGTCTGCCAGTGATATTCGTGAGCCGGCCCGTGGGACTGCTCACCATACTTGATGAACAAGGCAATGGCCACGCCCTGGCGGATGTCGAAGACGTTTTCATCCGGGCCGCCATCGGGCGCGGTCTCACGCTTCAAGCTGTTGCCGTGCAGGTCAATGATATAGATCTCATCGAAGGTCCCCAGGAGGCTCTGACGCATGCCGCGAAAGGTGGGATTGTCCAGGTAGCTGTGGTTGGTGATCATCGCCACGATGCCCCGCCCGCCCTTGTGGATCTTCCACTGGGCAAAGCGCAGGAACTTGACGTAGTCATCCTGCAGCCATTTCGGGTTCTTCTCGCCCAGGGGCTTCCCATCCATAACTTTGAATACCGTCATAGTCAGTTTTCAATAGCTGCTCTGTCCAGTCGTTCGTATTAGCCGAGATGCCAGAATAAGGCGGATTACCCATAATGACGAGAATCGGTTGGTCCTTTTTCACCTTGGCGGCTTCGTGGCTTTCCTGACTGAGTGAAGCAAGACCGGGGATCGCAATCTGCTCTAAATCTTCCATTTCCAGCGTGTTGGTCAGATAGAACTGGAAGCGTTCCCCGTTCTGGAGCGGAACACCCAACGAGTCAAGAAGAAAACCCATTTTCATATGACCGACGGCATACGGCGCCATGAGGAGTTCGAACGCGTAGAAATGCGGCAAAATATGGCGGCGGAGAAACGTGTCCTTCGCGCCCTGTCCATATTTGTCAGTGAATTCCTCAAACGCAACGCGGACCGCCTCGGCCGGAAAGGTGAGAGTGCCCGCAGCCGGGTCAAGCACGGTTACGTTCTCGTCGGCCAGTCCATCGGCCAGTCCAAAGCGACTTTTCAAAACATGATGGACCGCGCGCACGATATAGCGCACCACCGGCTGGGGCGTGTAATAAACGCCGCGCCGTTCGCGCGTTTCGGGGTCGTATTCGGCCAGGAAGGTCTCGTAAAAGTGCAGGATAGGGTCGTCACCTTTGCCCTGGCGGTAGTATTCCGTGAGAATGGCCTGCACATCCGCCGCGTTCAACACCGCGGCAATGTCGTCCACGATGACTTCCATTTGCGGCGACGGTTTGCCGAGCGAGATGAACTGAAAGACGTCGCGCAGAATGCCGATCGTCGAAGGGATGAGAGCATAGGCCATCTGACGGTTGAAGGCCCCCGTGGCACGCGTTCGAGCGGCAAACAGGCCGTAGGTGATGGTCTGCGCATAAAGGTCGGCAAATTGCCGCTCACTGAGCCCTGCGACAAGATATTTTCTGAAGGCATCGTAAAACCCGAACAGCGGACCGCTTTGTGCGGCAACCTCCTCGCAAAGTTCCGGGAGGATCACCTCATCTCGTAAAAAACGGGTGCGCCGCGCAAGCTCACGGGAAAGCTCCTCGGGCGTCAGGCTGGGTGGCAAGGCGAACGAAAGGAACGCAGACATCAGATCGCTCATGTCCCCGACGTTCGCGGCGGGCGGGGTCTTTTTAAGCGTCTGGGCGATGAATGGGCGACCAAGCAGCGCACGCCGCACCTCTTCGCCATGCCGGTAGAGGCGAAATTCAAAGAAATCGGTCAGGATCAGATTGGGAAAGGTATGCCGATAGCGCTGGAGTTGTTCTGAGTTTTCGATCTGATCGAGTCTGCTTCCGGGAAACTTGGCTTCGATGTAACCGATGACCTGGTGTGAACCGTCCCAGATCCGAAAATCGGGACTGCCACCTTCCGTCTTTTTGGGAAGGACCGTCACCTGCACAGCCCGGCCCTGTTGCTGGGCAACATTTTCCAACAGACTCTGCAAGGCGGAGTAAAAACTTTCCTCGCGAGCATCGCCCCGCTGAGCAATTTCTGCAATCGAACGAAGGTAATCCGTGAATAGCTTTTTCATGGTGCCCATTCGCTATCTGTCCCATCCGTTGGCAGGGTAACGACTCCCTTGC
>NZ_JACIYL010000701.1 GCF_014359955.1 Thermogutta sp.
GCCTCAGCCCGTCGCGCCATACGGAGATGCCCCTCGTGAAGTGGATTGAAGGCCCCGGGAAAAATCAGCGGCGGACGGCCTTTCTCCCAATCGTGAGGAACTCCCACCGAGACGGCATCCGCTTCGCCCAACAGGAGAGAGCGCCAGGCGGGCGGCGCCTCCGCCTGGCGATGCTCGATGGACTCCCCGGGCAGGATCGGAATTTCTTCATTGAACGGGACATCACACGCCGTGGCGATACCCTGCAGAAACAGCCGCCGGGCCACCTCCTCCTCTTCATCCCGCGACCGTGCCCCTTTGTTGAGCACCAGTGAATAACTCCGCGTAAATTCGACTCGCTGAATGGCCACGTGAATGCGGTGAGGCCCCTTTTTGGGCCGATCCGTCGCCAGAGACGCCGTGCAGGAGACCCCGACCACCGGCACGTTGTTGCCGCTCTCCGGATGCTCGGCAAGATACAGCTCCCGTGCCCGAAGAAACGCTGCCATCGCCATGGCCCGGGCAGTGGCCTCGGAACACGCCTGTTCGGGCGGACCGCCCAACAGGTCCCTGAGCGACGCCAAACTGTAGGGAACGCGGGCTTCGAGGACGGTTCGCGAGGCCCCCGGAACTTTCAGCAGATCCGCCATCGCCTGCGAGCCCCCTCCCGCTGCCACCAGGACCATCAGCCAGGGGGTTTCGTGGATCCTGCGAATGATGTCATCTATGGCCATGAGCCTTTCTCACCGGGCGAACACGTTCGTTCAAATCGGCCGACCTTTTTCACACATGGGATGGCGGCACGGTCTCGTTCCTGCCTGTCAATCAGGAAGATCCCGTGCAACGCCGATTGTCCACCGCGAAGCACCGGCCGGTACCCGAGCCTTCACCCTATTTTGATCGAGCAGTCCAATCTTGTGCGGTGCGATACGCATGGCCATTCCGAATACCGGCCATTGTCCCATTGTAATGGAAAATCGTAATGCCAAATGATGGCCTGCTCGTCTTCAGGCACAAACTGCATAACCAGTTCATCTTTTCAATTCGGCATATTCGGCTGGGGCAGGAATGAGCTACAGTAAGAGAGGGCGTCAACGCGGACAGTTGCCGCCTTTTTGCGGAAAGGATTTGGGCTTATGGCGCGTCCACCGGTCAAACGACGTCGCTCGTGGTTGGAAAAGTTTTCCGCTGCCTTTCGTGGTCTCTGGTACGGCATCGTCGGCCAGAGCAGCTTCGCGGTCCATTTTGCCGTGGCCATCACGGTTCTCGTGGTGGCGGCCCTTTTCCGAGTGCGGGAGACGGAATGGTGCATCCTTATCCTGAGTATCACCGTCGTGATGACCGCCGAGCTCTTCAACAGCGCCCTCGAGTGGCTCGCCCCGGCCATCACCCAGGAATACAACCGCTACATTGAAACCGCGCTCAACGTGGCGAGTGCCGCAGTACTTGTCGCCTCTATTGGGTCCGCCGTGATCGGGGTGATCATCTTCGGGCCGCGGCTCGTTCATTTGCTGGCGTATTTGCTGGGATGATCGCGCGCCGCCGAAAAAGCTCACCCGTGCCTGCGTTCATCTTATGCAAACCGCGGATGAACTGGCCAATCAATCGGCGGTGGTAACCGGTTCCTCGGAAACCCGCCTGAGCAATCCGTACTTCTTCATTTTGTGATACAGTGTGATCCGACTGATGCCGAGTTCCCGGGCCGTTTCGATGCGCCGGTAGCCATGTCGGCGGAGCGTCTCCTCCAGAATCTGTCGTTCCGCCTCTTCAAGACGCTTTTCCAGGGTCCACCTCACCGGGATATCGGGAACGGTTGTGGGAAGATCGTGAAAGCTTTGAGGTCGAAGCATACTCGGCAGATCGTTGACGCGGAGCACTCCATCCCGGCAGTAAAGCACCGCCCGCCGAATGATGTTCTCCAGCTCCCGCACGTTGCCCGGCCAGGAATAGTTCCGCAGAGCCGCCAAAAAAGCCGGTTCTATGCCACGGAGCGTGATTCCCAGGGACCGCGCCTGCTGAATGGCAAACCGGCGTGCCAGATACTCCACGTCGTGCGGTCGCTCCCGCAACGGCGGGATGAAGAAGCTGAGCATGTTCAAACGGTAATACAGGTCCCGGCGAAACTTTCCCTGCTCCACCAGTTGGGCCAGGTCCACGTTGGAAGCCACGATGAGCCGGGCACGAGAAATCCGGGTTTCGTTACTTCCGACGGGCTCGTACTCGCCCGTCTCAATGACACGGAGGAGCTTTGCCTGCTGGTCGGGCGCCAGGACGTCGATTTCGTCCAAAAGAAGCGTACCGTCCTCAGCCGCGGCAAATTTACCCGGTTTATCGATGTCAGCGCCCGTGAAAGCACCTTTGAC
>NZ_JACIYL010000702.1 GCF_014359955.1 Thermogutta sp.
GCTCCAGATATTTCTCATAGAAAGTCTGAAAAGCCCGTGACCGGACTTTCCGGCTTGGAGATTGCAGAAACGTCATGAAGGTACTATGCGTTAATTCAATTTTCTGACCCTTTTCGTTTTCTAAGACACCAAAACGAAGATCCGCATTATTGAGCTGATGAAATACGTGAGACGGCGTGTCTGCCATCTCCGTCTGCATGGCCAGCAAACGTTCCTCAGCGGAACTGAGGGTGTGCGGACGCCAGCGGAGAATGCGACGCAGGTAAACATCATAGGGCCGGAGTGATTCATGCCGGAGATATTGCTCCATCTTTTCCGGCGGAATAGCCAATAATTCCGGTCGAATGAAGCTGGCCGCCTGCGCAACACGGCTCGCCACGTTGAGAAATCGGCCTCGCATCCGCTGATATTCAGAGTTCGACAGATCCTCCGCCGTTTTCAAAAACGCATATGTCCCCAAGCGTTCTCCCTGACGATCCATATCCAGGTCAAAACGAAGGCAATGGGCAATAATCTCCGGTCCTTCCGCTAGTTTCCCGCGGAAGCGATCGTATTCCTCAATCCTCCTTTCCCATTCCGCAAAAGCCGTCTCCCAGCTCGCGTCGTTGGGGAAAAGGCTTGACAGGTCCCATGTATCTTCCACCTTCTGGGCACTTCGCGGAATGAGCATCTTTGTACGGGACATAGTAGAACCCATCTCCTTTGGTTTGAGTTTCTGACTGAAATTCTGGGATTTTTCTGACTCCCCCGAACTCCGATGACGGCACTGTGCTATCAGAGGGATTATCATCGAGTCGGCACAGGGCGCCAACCGCCGGGCAGCCGTCGGCTCGCATTCACCGGCTGTTCCAAACCGCGCCACGTCCGCGAAGCTGAAGGTTTGATCGAACCGCTTCAGCACGGCGGGCCGAATCTTCGCACGGTCAAATATCTGAGAGAAAAGAGCGAACCAATCACCCCTAATTGGGTGCTTCGAGCGGCGCCTCGCCGGACGGCAAACTGCGATTGCCGCGAAACAGTGGTACCGCCCCGGGGACGCCGGCTCCCCATTGACAGCCCGGAAACCGTGCCGCTACGATAGATAAGAAGATGCAAAGATGATCTCGCGGTCCGAGCTGCTCGAATAGTGGTGAGGGTAGCGATTTCGAAGGCCATGCCGGCCATGCCACCGAATGACGTAGCCCGAATTTCGAGGGGCCGTCCGAGGGTGGGCCTGTGGCCTACGTGGAAATTGCGGACAGGTAGCTCAGTTGGTAGAGCACTGGACTGAAAATCCAGGTGTCGGCGGTTCGATCCCGCCCCTGTCCACTTGTTATCACAGACCGGGGTGTCCCCCGGAGGAGACCGTTCGTGGCGACGGTTGACACCGTTCGTGGCGACCACGCGGGCATCGCCAAGGCAGGAGAGCTGTGGGCCCTCCGGTTGGCCCGGAACAGGGGTTGGCCAGGCCCCCAGACAATGTCAGCCGAAGCGTAAGAGGAGCGGGCCTCTGGCAAATAGGACAATCGGGGGGTGGTCGGCGCTTGTCGGTTGGTAAGATCTTGGATGACAGCGTGGGGGATTACCGATCGCTATTCTCTAGCCTGGCTCGTGACGTCCAGGAACTAACCCGCCTTGTTCCCTGGTTAACGACAGGCTTATCCGCGTGATGCCTCGATAATTGGTTGGGATCATTCGGTTCTCGCCGGACACTCGTGGGTGATTCGCGAGGTCCTGTTTTTCCGTCGTTCCATGAAAAAGCAATCATAACTGCCAGGCCAACCAAGTCCATTTCTCTGGCCCGAGCTTGTCCACGTAGAGAAAACGCAAATTCTTGCCCCCACGCCTTTTCCCTGTTTCGTTCGCGGATTCACCACGGAAAATGAAGGCCGCGCGGCCCGGCGTGAAGCAACGCTAACGGATTCTCCCCATTTTGTTGCTCCGTCCGGGTAAAGCCTGGCGGATGGTCTGAAAACTTTACAGGGTTCCAGAGAGGATAATCCGTGGTCGCTTCTCGTTCTGAAGTGAATAGCCCTAATTGCTTTGGGCCCGTCACGACCGCATCCATGTTTTTCTGGCCTGTGCCGTGCAGTATGGGCCTGGCCGAGCCAACTTATGTCCCCTGGCTCAACGAATTTCAGGCCCCCAACTAAAGGCGGTATTGGATGGGGCTTCTCCAACTGGCACGCGCACCGGTATCTGGGACCAGAAATCCACCCAACGGGATTGGCAGACGATCATCACGAATTTGTGGCGATGGTTGCGCCAAGGACTTTCCTGCTTATTGGAGGTAACTCCGCAGACCGGGACAAGAGTACTCCGTTTCCCCAAGCAGCCCGGCCAGTTTATCAGCTCT
>NZ_JACIYL010000703.1 GCF_014359955.1 Thermogutta sp.
CCTGTTTGCGCAACGGATTCTGCAATCGACCGAGCCACCCGCTCCGCCCAGCCGGCCGCTTCAAGTTCTTTCTCGGCCGAGATGATCAGCCGGACCAGCCTGGTGATCGGCGGATAACCGAACGCTGTTCGGATGGGGAGTTCCTGAGCAGCGAACCCCTCGAAGTCGTGCCGCACCGCCGATTGGATGGCGAAATGTTCGGGACTGAAGGTCTGAACGAGCACGAGGCCGCCGTGTGGCCCCCGGCCGGTCCGCCCTGCTACCTGGGTTACCAATTGAAACGTCCGCTCCGCCGCACGAAAGTCAGGAAAGTGGAGGGCCGTATCAGCATTGACTACGCCCACGAGTGTTACATTGGGAAAGTCCAGTCCCTTGGCAATCATCTGGGTCCCCAAAAGGATCTGGATCTTGCCCTCACGGAAGAGGCGGAATGCCCGCTCATAGGCTTCGCGGCTTCGCATGGAATCGGCGTCCATCCGCAGGCATGTGGCTTCAGGAAACCTCGCCTTGACCTCGGCCTCGAGGCGTTCCGTCCCGACTCCGCTGAACCGGATGGCTACCGATTGACACTCGGGACAGGCGTTTGGCGAGGGTGCCTCATGACCGCAATAGTGGCACAGCACCTTGCCGAAACTGCGGTGGTGTGTCAAGGCAATCTCGCAATCCGGACACATCAGGACATAACCGCAGGCCGAACACTGCACATGTGTCGCGAACCCCCGCCGATTCAGAAGCAGAATCACCTGCCCGCCGTTTTCCAAGGCTTCGTGAATGGCCACGTGCAGTTGTCGCGTGATCACGCCACGGCTTGCTCGACCGTGTTTAGGTTGACGAAGGTCGATCGGCTTAACGGCCGGCAGCGTTCGGCCGCCGATGCGCTCAGGCAAGCGGATAAGCGTGAGCTCCCCCTGCTGGGCCCGATGCCAGCTTTCCAGGGACGGAGTTGCAGACCCCAGAACGAGGGGAATCTGCTCGATGCGGGCACGGCGGAGGGCCACATCGCGGGCATGATAGCGGGGGGCGGCTTCCTGCTTGAAGGAAGTTTCATGTTCTTCGTCCATCACGATGAGACCCAGCCTCGGCGTGGGAGCAAAGACGGCACTTCGGGCGCCCACGACGACTTGCACCTGTCCGGAAGCAATCCAGTCCCACTGGGCGGCACGCTCGGCATCCGTGAGATGACTGTGGAGGACGGCAACGTGGTCGAATCGGCTGCGGAAGCGTTCCACGGTCTGCGGGGTGAGACTGATTTCGGGGACGAGCACGATGGCTTGCTTGCCCTGTTCCACCACGTGCTCAATGGCCTGGATATAGACTTCGGTCTTACCGCTCCCCGTCACACCGTAAATGAGAACGCCCCGATATTCGCCACATCGCACCGCCCCGAGGATGATCTCCAGCGCCTCCCGTTGCTGGTGATTGAGAACCAACCTGTCTTGCCGCGGAAGAGTAGTGGCCACCGGTTCGCTGTGCCGAATCCTTGCCATTTCTTTGACCAGGATTCCACGCTTGACAAGATTGTCGAGAACGGCCGTCGTGCAGCCGGCGTTTCGGGTGAGTTCGTCACGCGAGAGCCGTTGACCGGGCGCCTGCAGAAGAGCGGTTACCACCCTGATCTGCTTCTGGGTGAGCGAGGGTAACGCATCGGCACGGGCTGCCAGGCGATAATGTGCAACCAGACGTGTGCCTGCCTGGTTGCGCACGCACGCCGGTATGACCGTCTCCAGAACAGTCCCCAAAGGGCAGAGGTAATATTCCGCCATCCACTGGGCCAGTTGCAACAGAGCGGGCGTGAGCAGGGGCGCCTCATCGATGAGACTCGCGATGTCTTTCAGTTGTGGGGTGTCGGCCTGTTCGGAAATTTCAAGACAGTAACCCACCACAGAGCGGTTCGATTTTCCCAGCGGTACGCGGATCCGCTGGCCGGGAGCAATTTTTCCAACAAATGATTTGGGAACCCGATAGTCGAAAACCCCCTCGGGACCGGACTCGAACACGACTTTGGCCACCAGGACGCGCTTCGCCGGCGAAGTCTCTTCGAAGCCGGAAAATAGCGAAAGCTGTTTCACGTTTCTCACTGTATCCGGCGTCAATTCGGTTGACCAGCAAACACATCCAGGACTGCGACTTCCTCTCCGCCCAGGCTGAGTTCCACCTGATGGTTGTGAATGGGAAGTGTCGTTCCCCGCAGGAGTTCCCGAGCGGATAGACCAGTCTCGACGGCAGGATCGAAAGTGATCACCACTCGTGCTTTCTCCGGCGTGTCATTGAAGACAGTGAAATACCGCTTGCCGAACCGTTCCACGTAGACGCGCGGATGAGAAGAGCGAG
>NZ_JACIYL010000704.1 GCF_014359955.1 Thermogutta sp.
ATCGAGCCGCCGGACGGTGGATTGGAGGGCCAACCGCGCGAAATATTCGCTGGGTCACACCGCTGGGAACCGAATCGTACGGCAGCCCCGTGGTCGCAGGGAACAAAATATTTTGCGGAACGAACAACGGCCAGGGATATGTACCGCGGTATCCGCCGAAAGTGGATTTGGGATGTCTCCTGTGCCTGAGCAGAGAGACAGGGACCTTTCTTTGGCAGTATTCGGCCCCAGTGCTGCCTGATTCCAGCATGAACTGGCCGGAACAGGGGCTGTGCTCCACACCTCTCGTCGAGAGGGACCGACTCTGGGTGGTCACGAATCGGGGATCTGCTGTCTGCCTCGATACCGAGGGTTTTTACGACGGCGAAAACGACGGTCCCTTCACACAGGAGGAATCTACAGACCTCCGTGAAGCGGACGTGGTGTGGGAGCTCAACATGATTGAATGGCTGGGGGTTCATCCCCGGTATATGACGTCGTCCTCACCCACGGCGTGGGGCGATTTGCTTTTTGTTGTCACCTCCCATGGTGCGAACGAAAAAGGCGAGATTGTCCGGCCGGATGCCCCCAGTTTTCTCGCGTTGGACAAAAAAACCGGAGAAATAGTCTGGGCCGATAATTCGCCCGGTGATCGCATTCTGGAAGGGCAGTGGTCCAGCCCCGCCTGTGCAGTCCTGGGAGGTGTCCCCCAGGTGATCTTTGGAGGAGGGGACGGCTGGGTCTATTCGTTTCTGGCAGAACGCACGACAGATGGAAAACCGAAACTTCTGTGGAAATTCGACGCCAATCCGAAGAAAACGCGTTTTGAGGAAGGGGGACTGGGCGATCGGAATTACCTGGTGGCTGCTCCCGTCATTGCCGATGGCAAAGTGTACGTGGTGACGGGGCAGGATCCTCAATGGGGTGAAGGCCCTGGCGATCTCTGGTGTATTGACCCTACCAAACGGGGAGATATTAGTGCCGAGTTGGTTGTTGATTCGGCGGGAAATCCGGTGCCGCCGCGGCGGACGTTCGCCGTCGATGAGAGCCGTGGCGAACGGGTGGTCGCCAACCCGAACTCGGGTGTCATCTGGCATTACCGCGGCCAGGACCTCAACGGGAATGGAAAGCTGGATTTTGAAGAAACATTACATCGGACATTGGGAATGCCCGCAGTGGCGGGAGGAATTCTCGTGGTGGGCGACGGCTCCGGAATTGTCCACTGTTTGGATGCGGAAAAAGGGCAACTATTGTGGACCTACGACATGATGGCCTCCGTCTGGGGATCGCCGTTGATTGCTGACGGGAAGATTTATCTGGGAGATGAGGACGGCGATGTGGCTGTTTTTGAACTGGCTCGTGAGATGAAACTGCTGGCCGAAAATCCCATGACAAGTTCCGTCTATACGACTCCGGTCGCGGTGGATGGCGTGCTTTACATCGTGACCCGGCGTCACTGTGTCGCGATCGGATCACGCTCCACGCATTCAACAGGCAAGACGCCGTGATAATGACGTGATAATGAAACCGCGAGCCGGGAACAGAAGAGCCAACGCTCGGGAGGTGCGGCGATGCAACCGGCAGAGAGACGCACAGCGTGGGTTTACGCCCTCGTGGCCCTCGGCGTACTCGGCGGGATGGACATGGAGAAACTTCAGGCACGCGACTGGTATGTGGCCGTGGATGGTCGCCCGCAAAATGCGGGAACCCGCGAATCGCCGTGGGATCTGGAGTCGGCACTGAGCGGCCGACAAGAGGTTGAGCCGGGGGACACGATCTGGATATCGGGTGGCACATATCGCTTCCCGGATCGGTCGCTCAACAGCCCGGGATTCACCGTTCGCTTAGCCGGCGAACCGGACCGACCGATTCACGTCCGTGCGCTGCCCGGGGAACGTGCCACGATCGACGGGGGCCTGAGCGTGGTCAGCCCCAGCGACTATGTGTGGATTTGGGGGCTGGAGATCCTCGTCTCGGAAAACTTCACGATGAGCCGTACACTGGATGAGCCTGGCTCACACCCGCAAAGCTACGGCCGACCATGGGGTGGGCTGAACATTCATGCGGGAAAGGGGTGCAAGTACATCAACCTCGTCATTCATGACAACGCTCAGGGAGTCAGTTTCTGGCGAGGAGCCACCGACAGCGAACTGCATGGCTGCATCATCTTCGACAATGGATGGAAGGCACCGGATCGGGGCCATGGCCATGCGATTTACACTCAAAATGAAAACGGCGTCAAAATCATTTCCGATTGCATTATGACAGGCGGGTTCGGATACACGATGCATGCCTACGGGTCGGAGCGGGCGTTCGTCGATCATTACCTGGTGGAGGGGAACGTCGCATAC
>NZ_JACIYL010000705.1 GCF_014359955.1 Thermogutta sp.
CGCAAGGCCCGGTCGATTCGTGAACTCACTCCGGAACAGCTCGGCTTCGATCCGTATGACTGCATCCGTGAGGTGGAAAACGCCTACAGTCAGGAGGGCGGGCTGGCCATTCTTTATGGCAATCTGGCGCCCCGGGGAGCGGTGGTCAAGACGGCGGGCGTCCTCCCCCACATGCTCCGCTTCACCGGCCCGGCCGTCATCTTTGAATCCGAAACCGAAGCGTATCAGGGCATCATCAACGGGAAGGTCAAGGCCGGCGACGTGGTCGTCATCCGTTACGAAGGGCCGAAGGGAGGGCCGGGAATGCAGGAGATGCTGGCCCCCACCACGGCCATTAAAGGTGTCAAGCTCGACGACAAGGTGGCCCTCATCACGGACGGACGTTTCAGCGGTGGGACGGCCGGGGCCTGCATCGGACACATCAGCCCGGAGGCCGCGGCGGGCGGTCCGATCGCCCTCCTGGAGCCTGGGGATATGATCGAAATCGATATCCCTGCCCGCAAGCTCAACGTTTTGGTCAGCGAGGAAGTCCTCGCCGAACGCCGAAAACGCTGGTCACCGCCGCCACCGCGGTTCGTCAAGGGCTACCTGGCCAAATACGCGAGAATGGCCACCAGTGCGGATCAGGGAGCCGTGCTCCGCTGGGAGTGAACACCCGCCGCTTTGTCCCATCCACCCTCCGCCGCCTGACCGCCCCACATAAGACCTGCTGGCTGCACCAGGTCGAAGCGGCGTCACAGAGGCGGCTCGCCAATCGCGCGGAGATACTCCGCCAGCCGGGCATACAGGTCCAGCAGACTCTGCCATTGCCGCTGGTCGAGCGTCACATGCTCGTCCTCGGAGGCCGCATGGACCGTCCCCGTGCGAATGACCCGCCGCAACCGCAGGTGGAAAAACTGTAAAAGTTCCGCCAGTTGGGCCAATTGAGCAGGAGACAGATCGGCAGGAATTTCAGGGGGAATAAGCTCGGCAATGGGCCGCAGGCTCTCCGCTTCTTCTTCCCAGTGCAGTTCAGAATCGAGCGACGGCGAATACCAGGACGAGCTCCATTCAGAACTGGCGACTCCGTCCTCCGGCGCCGCTTTGCCCTGTTTCTGGCGTTCCTCTTCCAATCGTTTGCGAAGTTCGGCAAGCCGCTGGGCAATTTGCTGCCGGGATCCCACCAGAATCACTGTCTTGCCGAGCGTGATGAGATCACCGGGCCGAATCTCCGCCACCTGGACCGGTTCGCCGTTGACCCGCGTGCCATTCGTGCTGGCCAGGTCGGTAAGGACGATCCGATTGCGGTCTTCCTGAATCTTCAAATGAAACCGGCTCACCCGTTCGTCGCTGAGCCGCACCACGTTCCCTTCCTCTCGCCCCACGGTGATGGGGGTTGGCAGATCTTCATACACCCGGCCGCGATCCACTCCGTCCACGATACGAAGTGTCACCAAGGCCATGGTCGTTACCTTTTTGGAGACAAAGGTGGTCCCCTGCCGGCCACCAGACTGTGTTTCCATTTTGCGATGTGCGGTCACCTGCCGCCCGATGACGGCAAGAACAGAGACGTCCGCCGTCCCCGAGCAACCGCTGTCCGGCTTGTTCCATTCTAAGCCGTTTTCACTTGTCAAAAAAAGAACCCCAGCAACCGGCGACAAGCACCGCCGCCATTTCAGGGATTCAGGTAAGCAAACGCCTCTGAGAAGTCGTCATTCACCAGGCCTGCCGCAAAGGCAGTTGCGGTGCAGGAGGAGGCAGCACCGCCGGGGAGCCGCCCGGAAAAACACTCGCCTGCGGACTGGACCACGACGGTGCGGGGCCGGTGCGCGACGTGAACGGATCAGAAGCGGGAGGTGGTGAGGCACGGAAGATGCCTGGCCGAGGCTGCCCTCCAGACGGCAAAAGGGCCGCGCGGCCCTGCACCCCCTTGGGAGCCGTCACGTCGGCCCACCAGTTCTTAATCCGCTCCCACAGGGAAGGCCTGGCCCCCGGAGCGGTCGTGCCGAGAGCCGACGTTTCAGGATAAGCAGGTGGTGCCAAACCCGGTACTGTGGCGGATGGTCCGGGAGAAATGGTGCCCTGCCCCGACGGCCCCGGGATGATCGTCCCGGAAACGGTGCTCGGAGGGTTGGTCGCGGACGCAGCCCAGCCCCCAGAGAAGGTGTTTTGAGAGGGAGAAGTGGAAGCGCCACTCATTCCGGCGGAAAGGCCCGGCACACCTGTCCCCGAACTGTTTGATGCTCCCCCTGCCGGTGTCTGGCCGGCGGGCGTCGCGGTGAGGGGGGGAGGCACGAGCGTCGGCGAACTTCCCGATGGCGGCAGGGCATAGGGTACGGCATACGCCGAC
>NZ_JACIYL010000706.1 GCF_014359955.1 Thermogutta sp.
TTTACCGGGCACAGGTTGTGGGATATTTTGCCGGCGGGGGACCGAGTTGCCGTGTGGAAGCGATTGTTGACGCTACCGTTCGCCCAGCCCGGCTATTATTCTGGAGAGATATGAGCCATCTTGGACGCGGATTTCCGATAAGCGCCCTGGGGTCTTCGGGGCAGATGGCTGGTCTTGGTAACACAGGGACGGTTGCGTCCCCTTGAGGTGACAACTCATGGCACGCTGGTTGGCCTATGAATGGAACGATCGGGAATTGAGGGTGGCGGTGGCCACGCCTCGGTCGGATCGTCTCATCCTGGAACATTTGTTCGATGTCAATCTTCGGGATGCTTTGGGCGGAGCAGCGGCGGGAGGGCAAGAGCCGTTTCGACCGAGTGCCGAAGATATTGGGCGGTGCCTGGCGGCTGCCCTGGCTGCCCGCAATATCCGTCGTCCGACCACGTTCGTGACGATCAGTCGTTCGCTGGTGGAACTCCGTCAGCTTTCGGTGCCGCCGGTTTCTGACGACGATCTGCCAGAGGTCGTCAAACTTCAGGCACTGCGGGAGTTCACCCATGTTACTGAAGACTGGAGCATCGATTATTTGTCGCTGGACGGGGACCCCACGCAGCCGCGCAATGTGCTTGTGGCAGCGCTTTCTCCACAGCTTTTGACACAGATCCAGGACACATGCCGGGTGGCCCAGCTTCGTCCGGAACGCCTGCTCCTTCGCCCGTGCGCCTCGGCCTCCCTGGCCCGCCGTTGCCTGCCTCTCTCGGAGGGGGAAATTCGCCTGGTCGTCGATCTGGTCGGTGATGAAGTGGATCTTTCCGTGATCGTGGAAGGGCGGTTGGTCTTCATGCGAACCGCCCGCCTGGTCGGTGATCCGCTGCGAGATCCACCCTCGGCCGAGACGCTCCTCGGCGAAATCCGCCGGACAATGATGGCGGCTCAGAATCAATTGGGGGGTGGCCGGGCGAATCACCTTGTCCTCTGCGGGAATACGCCGGCCCACGAACATCTCGTTGGGCTTTTGCGTGAGCGACTGGACCTCTCCGTGAGTTGCTTCAATCCTTTCCAGCCGTTCACGCTCAGTCTCCAGCTTGCGGAATCGCTGCCCGACCATCCCGGCGAGTACACAGCACTGCTGGGACTTCTGGCAGACGAGAAGGACAAAATCACGCCGCCGCTCGATTTCCTCCATCCGCACCGGCGTCCAGAGCCGCCCTCTAAAAAGCGTCAGCTTTTGGTGGCCGGGGTGGGGGCCGCCATTCTTGCAGCGCTGGGGATCGGTTACGGCTGGTGGCAGTTGGCGCAGCTCGATCAGGAAATAGCACAACTCCGCGCGCGGCAATCGGAACTGGATCGCGAATTGAAGGCGGGGGCCGAAGTCGCGCAGCTTGCCCAGGCTGTTCGCGGGTGGATCGGTTCCCGAGTGGACTGGTTGGAAGAACTGAAGCGTTTGAACGAGAAAATTCCTCCTGCAAAAGAGGTGATGCTCACCAAAGTGTCGCTGGCTGCTGGATCCAAGGCGGGCGAGATCTCTCTGGAAGGCTTTGCGGCTTCCAGTGACAGTGTCCAGAAAATGGAGCAATCGCTCGAAGACGAAACCCATCGGGTGGTTTCCAAAGGGAAAGCGGAAGACGACTCGCAAAAGCCGTACACGCTTCGCTTTGGAACATCCGTCGTGATTCGGTCCGCTCCTCCGGCGCCGGTCCGGTCCACCCGTCCCCCGACTGTCCGGACGCCGGGACTGACCCCCACAGCGGCTCCCCGTTCCGCAGCCCCGAGACAAGCCGTGAGGTGACGCCATGAAACTCGGGCCAAGGGAACGCATACTGGCACTTGTGGCAGCCGTCCTGATCGCGTTTATCGGCGGACGGACCATCTGGGCGATCGTTTCCACTCCGTTCCGCATCCGGCAAACGGCTCGGGCCACGCTGATCAATTCCATTCGGGCTAAAGAGAGACAGCTTCAGGAGATTCAAAAGGCCAAGGAGCAGCTCAAAGAATGGGCAGCACGCTCCCTGCCGGCGGATCCCGCCGTCGCGCGTCGCCTTTATCAAAATTGGCTTCTTGAATGTGCTCAGAATGCCCAGTTGGAAGCCATCCAGGTGGACAGCGGGGAAGTGCGACGGGAAAAGAATCTGTTTTATCGCATGCCGTTCACTGTCCGCGGACAGGGAACCCTCGAATCGCTTACCCGATTCCTTTACGCCTTCTATTCGCGGGACTATCTTCATGCGATTCAGCGGTTGTCGATCACCCCGGTGAAAGAAGGAAAACGCATCGACCTCTTGATCAGCATCGAGGCCATCGCCCTGGATGATGCGGTGGCCAAAGACAG
>NZ_JACIYL010000707.1 GCF_014359955.1 Thermogutta sp.
CCGGCCAATAACGCGCCCAACTCTGACATCAACGTCTTCGAAATGCGTGCGCAGGTGGACTTCTGACGCGGTCCGTTGAACGAGCGCCAGGACGTAGAGCCGTCCGACATAAAGTCAATAAACGCGTCCGGATTTGTGTGCGAAATACCAGGAAGGCCAACCAACCGAGGAGGATAAGTCGATGAGTCCAAAATACTGGTGGATTGGACTGTTGATCGTCGTGGGCACGCTGGGCCCCGTTTTCGGGGGTGACCCTACAGAAGTCCGCGGTTCCCCTGGACGATGCGCTATATGCGGTCGGCCAGGACCGTGCCAGCAAAAAGTCTGTCGCATCGAGTGCGGCGTTGAAAAGATCAAAAAATACTGCTGGTGTGTGGAAGCGGCTGATGTGTGCACGATGCTGCCCAGCCATCCTGGGCGATCCTGCGATCCCGGCTGCGACGCCTGCGACGCTGCCGAGAGTTGCGATCTGGGATGCCAGTCGTGCGATTCCTGCGCCCGTCCTTCGGGAATTCTGTCGGGCTGGATTTACGACCTCGGTCACCAACGTCCCTGCCCGGTTCCGCCTCAGGTCGGTCGCACCCGATCCATCAAAAAACTCGTCAAGAAAGAATACGAAGTAGAGGTGCCTGTGTACAAAACCGTGGTGCAGTACGTGTGTGCGGAGTGCCTGGCGGCTCAGGCCTGCGGAGTGTGTGCTCCCTCCGTTGAGGAATCGCCTGCCCCCAGTCCAAGCCCCGCCGATCAGAAACCCGAGGCCGCCCCGAAGCCCGACGATTCCGCCAGTCTGGAACCGGCCTCTGTTTCCAAGATTCAGGCGGTGAACCTGGCACCCCTTCCACCGATGTGAACATTCCTGAGGGAAGACGCTGCGAAGCAATCCCCAACAAAAGGCGTCATCCATTTCCTCCTTTCGCGGTGGCCGGGGCACGTCGCCCCGGTCACTGTTTTTTTCATGCTCCGAATATGACGTACTGGGCACGCCGACATGGTCCTGCAAGCTATCCAGCGTGCCTCCTCTTTAGCCAGCCATGTTCCCCCGGCCGCGACTCTTCCAACCCGACTGGTGACGCATCCTCGCTTTTCGGCAGCAGTTCCGACAACCCCGGGTATTGTGGCCAACCGCGGCAGGACCATGCATCAATGGGAGTACAATCGCGAGCGCCCAAAACGATGGAATTTCCCATAAGGGCGATTCATGAATCACCCCTACCACCCCCGGAGCATCGTCCAGGCCGGCAGATTCTGGTCGCGGCATGCCCATGCACCGGCTGTCCCTGGCGCTATTAAGACCCTATTGCGGTTGACGCGCGCATAGAAGATCGCTACGCTACGTCCCCCTATGGGTGGGAAACCCGAGGGGACAGTTCGGCCAATTGCGTTGTCAACCGAGTTTTCTGTTTGCCGCACGGACGCTGGATTCTTCATGCGCACTCGGACAGGCGCAACACTTCACAGGATGACGCTCCAGGTGCTGATAGGGGGACTCTCTGTCGCTGTGTGTGGATGCACGCAGCTTCAGGTGGGTCAAAAATCGCCCCTGAACCCACCCATCATGAACGCTGACAGCGCGGCCGTGGACATCTTTTTCGTGCGTCTTCCCTACGCCGACCCCATCGTGGAAAACCTCTGGAAAAATGTGGACGAGCAGGCGATCCCCGCGGAGACGCGAAAAGAGCTTTACCGCAATGGATTCCGAGCAGGGCGTATCGCCGGCCCCCTACCGCCGGAACTGGCTGAGCTGCTTCGCCTGACGGATGCCCCCATCAATCAAGATGCTCTGGAAACGATAGAAGAACCGGGCAACGAGGATGAGTCCGCTCCCGTGCGGCGACACCTCCAGACCAAACCGCATCAACGGGCAGAACTGCTTGCTTCTTCGGTCTATGACGAATTGCCGCTATTGCGACGCGACAGCAGCGGGCAAATTGTGGGACAGACCGTCTATCGCGCTCAGGGGGTTTTTGTCATGACGCTCTCCCCCAAGCCCGACGGAACGGTTTGCATCCAGCTTGTGCCCGAGGTGCACTATGGGGAGCCCCGTGTTCAGCCCGTCGCCACGGAGGGGCTCGTGCGATGGGAAATGCGGAGAGACCGCATTGTCCTGAACGACCTCACGATCAAGCTGGACCTCGCGCCCGGGGATATGCTCCTTCTCACGTGCATCCCTGATCAACCCGGCAGCCTGGGCGGCCGCTTCTTTACCGTGGCGTCCTCTGGAAAACGAGAACAGAAGCTCATTGCCATCCGACTCTCGCAGGTCCAGAACAACCCGAATTTCCAGGGGAACACCGTCGCGACCGCCCCGCTCCGCTAGAACGAT
>NZ_JACIYL010000708.1 GCF_014359955.1 Thermogutta sp.
ATTCCGTCATATGAAAGTTGCCGTTTCGTCCGAAGGCAAGGTTGGTTGAACCGCTCGCTTTTGGACGTTTTCGATAACAGTTGTGGAAGGCAAAACAGGCATCGGCGAGGGCTTCGTCGTTTGTCAGGATCGCGCCTCCTTCTCCCGAACACAAGTTCTTGCTGAGCTGAAAGCTATAACAGCCGGTGGTTCCCCAGCTTCCGGCACTTTTGCCGCGCCATTCAGCGAGATGGGCCTGGCAGGCATCGCCGATTACGGGAATTTTGTGCCGTTCCGCCACAGCAAGAATCTCGTCGAGATTCGCTACGTTGCCGCCAATGTGAACGGGAATGATCGCCTTGGTGCGCGGTGTGATAGCGGCTTCCAGTTTCTTCGGATGCATCAGGAAGGTATCGGGGTCGGAATCGACAAAAACAGGTAAGGCGTAGTGCAAAAGAACGACGGTCACAGTGGCCATGAAGGTAAAAGGAGGAACGATCACTTCATCGCCCGGTCCAACACCCAAAGCGCCCAGGGAAGTGAAGAGGGCCGTCGTGCCGCTGGCCGTCGCGATGCAAAACCTGGCTGAATTCAGTTCTGCATATCGCTCTTCAAATTCTTCGACGGAACGGTTGCGATACCACCGTCCTGCCCGCAGGACCTCCATGATCGCATCTTCGTCCGATTTATGAACCATCGGCCAGGACGGCCAGGAACGGGACAGGACGGGCTTACCACCGAGGAGGGCTGGTTTTTCCTGGAGGTCTGGGACCACGTTGGGGACATTAACTTGTTGAGAGACTGCGGTCATCAGCGATCCGCTACCCATGGTGCCCAGACCCAGAACACCCGTGTGCACCAAAAACTGCCGACGATTATTTCGGCGGGCCATAGCGTTACCTCCATAGTGGTCCAGAAAACTCAGGGGACTCGTCCGGCAAATATCTTGACCAATTTCACATCTTACGTCAACAATGGGGTCACGATTCGCAAAAAAACATGACGCAGATGCACGTCCTCGTTTTGTCTTCAGCACTGATTGAGTCACGTTTAAACGCGGAGTCGCCGCCATGATGCGAAGATCTTCGCTTCTCAGTCTGATCGGCGCTGTGGTATTTCTTGCCGTTCTGGGCGGTAGTCCAAGTGGGCCCAGCACCGCTTCCGAAAAGGCAGGCCCTTGCTGGCGAGCGGGTGTGGCGCGGCAGGTCATCACGCCACCCGTTGGACAGTGGATGGCTGGATACGCCGCTCGGCAGCGGCCGGCCGAGGGAAAGATCCACGACCTGTGGCTGAAGGCGCTCGTCCTGGAAGATCAGGACGGACATCATGGCGTTTTGGTCACAGCGGACATTCTGGGATTTCCGCGACACGTAAGCGAGAAAATATGTGAGGAGCTTCACCAGAAATTTGGGTTGGGACGAGATCAGATCATGCTTGCCGCCAGCCATACCCACTGTGGGCCGGTCTTGGAGAACGCACTTTACGACATTTATCCGCTTGACGACTCCCAGAAAGAACTCATCTCCCGTTACACCCGGCAACTGGAGCAGTGGGCCGTCGGGGCGGTCGAGCGTGCCATCCAGGCCCTCCGTCCTGTCACGCTCTCGGCCTTCGAAAGTGAGGCCCATTTTGCTGTCAATCGCCGCAACAATAAAGAGAGGGAGGTGCCAAATCTCCTGGCTCGGGGCGAACAGCTCCGGGGGCCCGTCAACCATCGGGTGCCCGGTTTCTGGGTGACTGACACCGCCGGGAGACCTGTGGCCGTGGTTTTTGGATACGCCTGCCACGCGACGACACTGGACCTCTATCAATGGTGCGGTGATTACCCAGGGTTCGCACAGCTTTCGATAGAAAAGGCTATGCCAGGCGTGACGGCAATGTTTTTTGCGGGTTGTGGAGCCGATCAAAACCCGATCCCGCGCCGTTCCCTAGAACTGTGCCAGAAATATGGCGACCAACTTGCCAGTGCCGTCCTATCCACCTGGGGGAAGGCAAGTCAAACACTCACTCCGAAATTGAAAACAGCGTTCACCACGGTCGATCTTCGGTTCGAGTTGGTGGACGACACCGCGCTGAAGCGAGCAGTTCAGGCCGGCGGGTACCAGGCCAGATGGGCCGGTCGGCTCCTTGCAGAAAGGGCAGCCGGCAAGCCATGGGCCAACACTTATCCCTATCCCGTGCAGGTCTGGCGGCTCGGAGACGATCAGTACTGGGTGGCACTGGGTGGCGAAGTTGTCGTTGATTACGTTAACATTTTGCAAAACACGGTTGCGCCCACAATTTGGGTGGCCGGCTACGCAAACGACGTAATGGCCTACATTCCCTCCCGGCGAGTGTGGGAA
>NZ_JACIYL010000709.1 GCF_014359955.1 Thermogutta sp.
TGGCAATTCCCCAGCTTTTCTGGTTTAAAAAATGCCGTACGACGCCCTGGATCATGTGGATTATTGCCGTATTCGTCAATATCGGAATGTGGTTCGAACGCTTTGTTATTATCGTCACATCACTCAGTCGCGATTTCCTTCCGGGAAGCTGGGCCCTTTACAAGCCGACGCTCATTGACTTTCTCATGCTGATTGGGAGTTTCGGAATATTTTTCACGCTGTTTCTGCTCTTCTGCCGGTATCTGCCCATGGTGGCCATGGCCGAAGTGAAAACCGTGCTGCCGCAGGCCCATGTCCATCACCGGCATGCTGCGGAAGAGCATGCGTCTTCTGAACTGGAATACGCGCGATAAAAAACAGTGATCAATAGTGCATGAACGTAGTGCATTAGAAACGTTATGAACGACAATAGTCACAGCCCAACAGAAACGAATTCGCCTCAGCCGCAGTATGTGGGCATTGTGGCCCGGTTTGCCTCGCCCGCAGACTTGCTGGCGGCGGCGCGACAGATTTCAGCGGCTGGCTACCGTTACTGGGATTGCCATACTCCGTTCCCGATCCACGGTCTTGATCGGGCGATGAAGATACGGCCCACCATTCTCCCCTGGCTGGTGGCCGGGGCGGGAGCGACGGGAGCCGTGGGGGCTCTGGTCCTGCAATGGTGGGCCAACGGAGTCGCCTATCCTCTCATCATCAGCGGAAAACCCTATTTCAGCCTCCCCGCGAACGTCCCCATCATCTTCGAACTGACAGTGCTGTTTGCCGCCCTCACCGCCTTTTTCGGGGCGATTCTGCTCAACGGACTGCCACGACTTCTTTATCCGGCAAGCACGGCGGCCTCGTTTGCTCGCGTCACCACAGACGCCTTTCTGGTTTCCATCGAGGCCAAAGATCCTCAGTTCCATCCTGAGCGAACGGCCGAATGGCTGCGAACTCTCGGCGCGGAAAGCGTGGAACTGTGCCCCGCCCCGGAAGGCGACGATGCCATTCCGGCGGTCATCAAACGGGGATTGCTGGTGCTGGCGGTTCTCGCCTTGTTGCCGCCCCTGTTTATTGCTCTGGCGCGGCAGCACACTACGGAAACTCCGCAGGAAAAGCCCCGTATTCACATCATCAAAGACATGGACTTTCAGCCCAAATATGAGACGCAGGCCGTCAGTCCGCTGTTTGCCGACCGTCGGGCCATGCGACCGCGAGTGCCGGGCACTGTTCCCTTTGATCCCCACTGGCAACCTCCGCCCGAGGGATTTCTGACCGGGAAAGTCGGCAACGAATATCTCACCGAATTCCCGATTCCGGTCAACGAGGACGTCATGCGGCGGGGCCGCGAACGCTACGACATTTACTGCGCGACGTGCCACGGCTGGACAGGCGAAGCGGGTCAGTACGACGGTATGACCTCCCGCCGGGCCCGAGCCCGCGGTGAAACAACGTGGGTTCCGCCGGCCAGTCTCACCGGTCAGGCCGTTCGCGAGCAACCTGTGGGCAAGATCTTTGAAACGATCACCCAGGGGATGGTCCGCGAAGGCGTTTACAGCATGCCCCCCTACGCGGTCCAGATTCCGCCGGAAGACCGCTGGGCCATCGTGCTGTATGTCCGCGCACTCCAGCGGGCACGCGCCCCCTACCCGGAAGATTTTCAGGATTCCGCCCCTTCCGCCAGTGTATCGGCGGCTAGTCCGGCGGGCGTGAATGACGGCCAGATGAAGAGCAACCTCGCTGGAGAGATGCGGCGTTAAAACCCAGACTATCGACCGCATAATACGGGATACGTTTGACCTTTGACTGAATCGCACATGGGATCGGTAATGCAGGCGACGGAATTGACGGATACCAATTCGGCGGTTCAATCTGCGATGAACCCCTCAACCGCGGGAGCCTCTCGCGCACCGCAGATCTGCACGATTGGGGGAGTCATCGCGATTGTTCTGGGCTTCCTGCTTTCCGGAGTATCTCCGGCCGGATGGCTGCAGGATTACCTTGTGCATTACACATTCCTCATCAGCATCACACTCGGGGCACTGTTCTTTGTATTCCTTCAGCATCTGACCCGTGCGGGCTGGAGTGTGACAGTCCGTCGAACCGCGGAGCTGATGGCCGTCGCCACTCCGACCCTCGTCGCTATCGCCTTTTTACCCATAGCCATCACTTTGTTTATCGAGGGACTGAATCTCTATCCCTGGGCGACGGGTGACTTCTTTCTGCATCATCCCGAATTACGGCATAAGACAGTCTATTTGAATATTCCGTTTTTCTTATTGCGGGCGGCCTTTTGTCTGGCAGTATGGTGGTGGCTCGGGCGCTTTTACCTG
>NZ_JACIYL010000071.1 GCF_014359955.1 Thermogutta sp.
TTTGCTGACGCCGGACTCGACACCTGGGCCGCGCCGACCGACTACTCCCTGGGTCCCGAAAACTCTTTGAGATAAGGAGGTTATGGCTATGACGATTGAACGCGGGTTGCGACTGATGGCCGGAATCGTGGTGACAGTGAGTGCCGTTCTGGCATGGGTTCACTCTCCGTATTGGCTCATCCTGACTATTTTCGCTGGCCTGAATCTTTTTCAGTCAGCCTTTACCAACTGGTGCCCCGCGGTATGGATCCTGAGCAAGCTCGGCCTCCAGCCGTGCTGCCCGTGCGATCCACAGAAGGCTTCCCAGAACGCGGCATGAAAAGCTCAGCGACTCACCGTTGTCTTGCCGGGACCTATCCCAAATAATGGAAGGTTAATCGCAACGATGGCGTTCTGGTTGCGGTGTTTCGGCCGCGAATGCTTAGGCACGCCGCGAATTCGGAGGGCTGAGGTGTTTCGACCTCGGTCCAGGAGTCGCGGCTAACTGTCAGGCAAGCCATCGTCGGGTTCGGTTGCCAGAATTTCCCCGCTGGGAGAGTCTGCTTCATCCAGGTCGCTTCGTGGAAAGGGTCGCACTGATGCATTATCCCTGGTGGTACGTCCCCGTCCTGACGGCACCCATGCTCATCGCCATCATCGCAGTGTTACACGTTCTTGTCTCCCATTATGCGGTGGGAGGCGGACTCTTCTTTGCAGTGGAAGTGTCTCATGCCTACCGCACCGGGAATCGTGAATATCTGGCTTACTTGAAGCGTCACGCCCCGTTTTTCATCCTTTTGACGGTCGTGTTCGGGGCCATTACCGGCGTCGGCATCTGGTGGACCATTGGGCTGGCCTCTCCCCTGGCTACCGAAGTCCTCATCCACACGTTCGTGTTCGGCTGGGCAACAGAGTGGGTGTTCTTCGTCCTGGAATTGACGTCGGCCTTCATTTTTTACTACTACTGGGATCGACTGCCGCCGCGTATTCATCGGGCGATCGCCTGGATCTACGCAATATCGGCCTGGATGAGTCTTGTGCTCATCACGGGCATCACCGCGTTCATGCTGCACCCGGGAACCTGGCTGGAATCTCCGTCGTTCTGGCGCGGTTTCTTCAATCCCCAATTTATCCCGCAGGTCATTTCTCGAACGGGTGGAGCCATTCTGCTGACCGCGCTGTACGTGTATCTCCATAGCTCGCTGACCTTGCCGGCGGGAGAAGTGCGGAACCTTATCATCCAGCGTTCGACCCGACCGGCGCTTCTGGGAGCCGTTTTGATCACCGTGGGGGGGTTGGCGTGGTTTGCTTTCCTGCCGTCTTCTGCTCGGATGGCCCTGGAAGCGGCCGCGGTCCTGACGGTTCTCACGGTGCTCATTTTCGCCCTCACCGCCGCGGTGTTTGTGCTGTTATACCTGGGGCCTTATCGCAATCCCGGCTGGATGACGCCCGGTTTCGCCGCGGCGCTTTTGCTCTTTGGTCTGGCCGCTTTCAGCACGGGAGAGTTCATCCGCGAGGCCGTCCGAAAACCCTATGTTGTGTATGGGGTGGTGCTGGGCAACCAGATCCTGGAGAAAGAGGTTCCTGAGTTTCGGAAGGAAGGTTTCCTGCAGAGTGGCCGGTGGACTCGCCAATTCGTGGCCGAGCGGTATCCGGAGGTTATTCAGGACGGACGTATTCTGCCCGAGCGGCTCCTCCAACTTTCAGAACAGGATCGACGGTTGCTGGGGCAGGTGATCTTTATGCACCATTGCAATGATTGCCACGCAGCCGAGACGGGGTACTCTGCTGTCGGCCCCCTGCTGTTTTCACGTCCCCGGGAAATGCTCGTCGATATGGTCCGCCATCTGCACGAGACACACTATTTCATGCCGCCCTGGTCGGGGACTCCGGAGGAAGCAGAACTCGTGACGGACTATCTTTTGTCGATTGCCCCGGAACGCCCTCACGGCATTTATCCCACACTTGAGCAACTGGAGGCACGTCGATGATGGAACCGGTCGATCCAGCAACTTTGGGTCCTCTGCCTGCGCCATTCTGGTTCATCCAGTTTTTTAAGGTGCTGGGATTTATTCTGCACATGGTGCCCATGAACCTGTGGTTTGCGGGGATGTTTTTGATCCTCGTACTCTACAGGCGTGAAGGTCCCGCGCGACACTGGGCCGAACGTATGGCGACGCTCATGCCGGTGATCATCGCGTTTGGTGTCAACTTTGGAATAGTCCCCCTTCTTTTCATCCAGGTGGCGTATCCCTGGGCCTTTTACCCCGCCACGATTCTTACCGCATGGTTCTGGCTGGCCATCATCGGCCTGCTCCTGGTTGCTTACTACGGGGTGTACGCCTTTGCCTTTGGAGTGACACCGGACCGTCCCATGCCGGCATGGAGGTATATAGCGGGCTGGGTGGCGGCTGTGTTTTTCCTGATCATTGCCATTCTTTTCTCCAACGGAATGAGCCTGATGGCAGCCCCCGAAAGATGGAAGTCGATCTGGCTGGCGCACCAGGTGGCCGGGGCAGCGACAGGAACAGGGCACAATTTCGCCGATTCCTCCCTCTGGCACCGCTGGCCGATGGTGCTGGGCATGGCTTTCCTCACCACCGCCGCGTGGTCTCTTATCGATGGAATGTTCTTTGATGCAAAAGCCGACGCCTCGTACCGCCAGTGGCTGACAAAGTATGCGTTTGTGATCGGGATCATAGGTGCGGTCATTTACGTGGGATCCGGAACAGGATATGTCTTCGGTTCGTGGCCTAAGGAAGTCTTCCAATACATGTGGAGCGGCTGGCGGCTGCCACTGACCGTTCTCACGGGGGCATCACCGGCTCTTGTCCTGGTTGTGCTGTTCCTGATCCGCATCAGAGGACTCTCTCCCCTGACAGCAGCTTTGGCAGGGGTTGCCCAACTGGTGGTCATCACACTCAACGCGGTGAGCCGGCAGATCGTTCAGAACATCGAACTGGCCCACTACGCACCGGTCTGGAAAATTCCCGAAAAGCCGGATTGGGGGCCGATGGCGCTCTTTCTGGGAACGTTTGCCGTGGGCACGGTGGTCCTTGTATGGATGCTCCAGCAGCTCGTGCGTGTTCATCGCGGAGAGCCTTCAGTCGCAGAATCGTGATGAGGCCGCGATAGTGTTGGTTCGGCCCGGCCTCGGGCTATCAGTTAAAGGAGAGGATAGCCGTTTTTGACACCGTCGCGAACGGACAACGTGGTCCCGGGCACTGTCCCGGCAGTGGCGCGCCGTGCGGTGCTGCCTCACGTTTCGAAAAAAGACAATCAGATCCGACGCTCGATTTTTTGAAAGCGCGCCGGTCCCGTGGCCGGCAGGTGGTTCAGGCATCGAGAATCCAGCGATTTGTGTCTTGCCGGACCGACAAAATTTTGTTAAAGATTACTGCCAGAATTTGCAAGTGCTGGGTTCCTTTCCGTTCTCCTACAGGGTGTGGAATGAACGACTGCTAGAAATCATGCGACTGAATGCGGCGAAACTTTTGATAGCACTCGTCATTCCTCTTGTGCTGTTTTCCCACCATATGTACAGGGAGGACGGCCCTCTCAATCTCAGCATGGAAACCCTGGGCTGCGCGGCGATTTTCCTTTCGGCCGTCGGTCGAATCTGGGCGGCTGCGTACATTGCGGGCAAAAAGAACCGAGAAGTGGTCGTTTCGGGACCTTACTCACTCAGTCGGCACCCGCTGTATTTGTTCACTGCGCTGGGGTTTATCGGGACGGGACTAGCACTGGAATCGCTGACCCTGACGGCCATTTTTCTGGGGATTTTTCTCGTCACCCACTGGCCGGCCATGCGGCGGGAAGAGAAGTACCTGAGCGATTCTTTCGGCGAACAATATCAAGCATATGCCAGGGCCACACCCCGCTGGTGGCCTCAATGGGGAAAGTTTTACACTCCTGGTGAAGGCACCATCAACTATTCCGTATTCACTCGTGCGGTGCTCGACGCCGCCCTCATTGGCCTGATCTATCCCGGGGTGCAAATTTTGGAATGGGCCCATATTCACCATCTCGTCCCCGTTCTCTTCCGCCTCTACTGAGCGCGCGGGCTGAAGAGGTGGCCCGACGGGAACGGATTACGCGCGGGCAAGTCTTCGTCTCAGGCGAACTGGAAGCCGCTGGCATACCGGGCAGAAGAAAGTGGAACGCTGGGCGAGTACTATCCGGCGGATGATTCCTTTTCCGCACTGTCGGCATTTTTGTCCCTCGCGATGGTACACGCGGTGTTCATTCTGATAACTGCCTGGCATGTTCTCGGGAGTTGTGTAGGCGCCATCCCCGAGAGTGGATCCCTGCAATGCGATGGCTTCCCGCAAAACCCGGTGAAGACTCTCGGTGACGGCTCGCCATTGCGAACTGGAAAGATGGCAGCAGGGAAGTTGGGGATGAACTTTGGCGCGATGGAGGGCCTCCGACGCATAAATGTTTCCCACGCCCGCCAGGACAGATTGATCCATCAAAGCCACCTTGATGGCACAATGGCGTTTCCGCAGCCGATCCCGAAGTTGAAACCAGGTAATGGCTAGGGCATCCGGCCCTATTCTCTCGGGCCCCAATTCTCTGCGACAATCTTCCTCGGAGATGAGGCGGACGATCCCTAGACCGCGTGTATCGCGAAAAACCAGCAGGTGCTGTCGCACCGCCCCACGGTCTTCTTCACGGCACAAATGAAGTTTCAATCGGATATGGGAGAGGTCACCGGGTGGATCGACGATGACCCGTCCTGTCATTCGCGGTTCGATGAGGAGAACCTCTCCACCATTGAGGCGGATGAGGAGCCTTTTGCCCACTCGGTCCACGTCTTCGATGCGGCGTCCGGCAAGGCGTCGGCACAATTCGTCCGGTGGGGGCACGTACTCAATGGGCTGGACGTTGAGAATGGGAACTTCCGCGCTGTGAATGCGCGCGCCGCGGAGTGGCGCAACTCCGCGTCGCATGGTCTCGACTTCTGGCAGCTCCGGCATAAGCCTCGGTGAATCCTACGTCGTTCCTCCCAACTGGGCGATCACATGGGAAACCGCTGCATACTGCTCTTCCAGTTGGCGAAGCGACTGCCGTTCTTTTTCCACGACATTGCGGGGGGCCTTTTCTACGAAGGCCTGGTTTTCCAACTTCTTTCGCTTCTGCGAGATCAGGGCTTCCAATTTCGCCAATTCCTGACGCTTTCTGGCAATTTCCCGGCTCCGCTCTGCTTCGGAAAGTTTGACGCGGACCGTTGCACCATCCCCCACATACACCACGGTGGAAAGCCCCGGCTCGCCTTCGTCCACAAACTGGATATCGGCGCGGGCCATGGTCTGGAAATACGGCAGCATCGGCCGCAGTTGGTTCGCCACGTCCTGCCGGGCGACAATCTCCACCAGCATTGTTTCCGACGGCGGAATGGTGTTCCGCATGCGGTATTCCCGCAAGGACTTCAACACCTCCTGGAAGCTGCGGAACTGCTCTTCGATCGCCGGGTCTTGATCTCCCGGCGAAGCGACCGGCCAGGGCGCGATCATGATGCTTTCCGCCGCCTGGGCCGGTTGTGGCAGGCCGCGAATCGGTGCCGCTTGCGCCAGTAGTTGCCACACGTGCTCGGTGAGGAACGGAATCATCGGATGCAGAAGTCGCAGCAGTGTGTCGAGGCCATGGACGAGCAGTCTCTGAGCTGTCGGGCGGCTTTCCGCGGATTGCAGCCGAACCTTCACCATTTCCACATAGAAACTGCAGAATTCGTCCCAGGCGAAATCGTAGAGCGTTCGCGCCGCATCCGAAAAGCGATAATTTTCCAGATGATCCGTCACCTGCTGAACCACCGTCGCCAGGCGGCTCAACAGCCAGCGATCTTCCAGGAAGAGTTCCTCCGGCCGCACCGTCCCCGGGGAAAATCCCTCCAGGTTGAGAAGGACGAACCGCGAGGCGTTCCAAAGTTTGTTGCAGAAATTGCGGGCCAGTTCAAACCGTTCACTCACCACCGGGCCGCGCGGCAGAGCCTTGTCCTCGGGTTTTTCCGCCCATTGCGTGGCGAACGGTTTTTTGCAGTGCGGGCAGATGATGCGCGGGAGAATCCTGTTCTCGCGGGTCTGCTCGATGAGTTGCCCACAGTGAGGGCACTCGAAACTCACCGGCATGCGGATGTCCTGTGTTTCCGTTGTCAGATAGGCCAGACCATAGCGGAGCGCATCCGCTCCAAATTTTTCCATGACGTCCACGGGATCGACGCCGTTCCCTTTGGACTTGGACATCCCTTCTCCGTAACCGTCGAGGATTTTGGGGTGAATGTACACGTCCCGGAAGGGAACTTCTCCGACGTTGTAAAGTCCGGCCAGCACCATCCGCGCCACCCAAAGGGTGATGATGTCTCGGCTGGTCACCAGCGTGTTCGTGGGGTAGAAATAGCGAAGCTCGGGCGTATCTTCCGGCCAGCCGAGAGTGGAGTGCGGCCATAACGCAGAGCTGAACCACGTGTCGAGCACATCTTCTTCCCGCCGCAGGGTATGTCCCGGGACAGCGTCAGCAGGGAGATCTTCCAGGGCGCAGATGAGCCACTGACGATGTTCCTCATCCCAGCGCCACACTACGTCGTCCCGTCCGGCAAACGCTTCCTGCAATTCTTTCTCGGTGGCGGTATCGCAGTACCAGATGGGGATCTGGTGCCCCCACCAGAGCTGCCGGCTGATCGGCCAGTCTCGTTTCTCACTCAGCCAGTCAAGATAGGTCTTCGCATAGCGCGGTGGAATGATCCGCACTCGCCCGTCGATGACCGCATCCATGGCCATCTGGGCCAGACGTTCCATCTTCACGAACCACTGATCGGTGAGCAGGGGTTCGATTGGTGTCTTCGACCGATCTGAATGGGCCAGGTCGATGATCCGCTCTTCGACCTTTTCCACCAGCCCGAGTTTCTCGAGGTCCGCCACGACATTCTGCCGGGCCTCCATGATCGTCTGCCCCTTGTAGGCCCCCGCGTTCTCGTTGAGTGTCCCATCGAGATTGAGGATATTGATCATCGGCAGGTTGTGCCGCAGCGCCACCTCGTAGTCGTTGGGATCGTGGGCGGGAGTGATCTTGACGCAACCGGTTCCCATTTCCGGCTTGGCCCAAACATCTGTGATGAGCGGAATCGGCCGGTTCTGGAGGGGAAGAAGCACCTTTCGGCCTGCTTGGGCCATGTCCCGCAGTTTGAGCAACGTGGGCAGCAGTGTCTGCCGCCGCTGCTGCAGATTCTCCAATTCCCGTTCAAGTTCGATGCGTTCCTTTTCGCCGGCCGTATTGAGCCGTTTTCGCAACTCGCGTTCCGCCTTATCCAGCGCGGCTTCCGGATCAGGATGGACGGCCACTGCGGTGTCGCCGAGCATCGTTTCCGGACGGGTCGTTGCCACCGTCACATATTCCGGTTCGCCCGGCTGGGGATCAATCACGGGATACCGGAAGTACCAGAAATGCCCGGGCACCGGCTCGTGGAACACTTCGTCATCGGCGACCGCCGTCTGCAGGAGCGTGTCCCAGTTCACCAGACGCCGTCCCCGATAAATGAGTCCATCCCGAAAAAGCCGGAAGAACGTATGGCGCACCGCCCGGGCACAAATGGGATCGAGCGTGAAGCGGGTCCGCCGCCAATCACAACTGCAGCCCATCCGTTTGAGCTGATCGAGGATCCGTTTTTCGTAGGCATCCTTCCATGCCCAAATCCTTGCCACCAGTCCTTCCCGCCCCACGTCATGGCGCGTCTTACCCTCTTCGGCCAGAAGCCGACGCTCCACAACGGCCTGGGTGGCTATCCCGGCATGGTCGGTACCGGGAATCCACAGGGCGTTAAAACCCTGCATCCGCTTCATGCGAATGAGAATATCTTGGAGGGTATTGTTGAGGGCGTGTCCAAGATGGAGGGCGCCGGTAACGTTTGGCGGCGGGATAACTATGGTATAAGGCGTTCGATTCGGATCCGGATCGGCATGAAAATACCCGCGTGACTCCCAAAAGGGATACCACTGTGTCTCGGCCACTTTGGGGTCGTACTGTTTCGGTAAATCCTTCATCGAACCGGATGCCTGATTAGCGTTCGCGTTAGCGTTCGCGGCTTGCTCCGACATTTTCCACCTTTTCCCTTGCCTGCTGTTCTCGTTCCTCGTCCTTGCAGAGCTTGTACTCGTAGCTATCGGCGAGAGCAATCCAACTTGCCTCGATGATGTTTTCGCTCACCCCAACCGTGCCCCAGGTATCGGTCTCATCGCGGCTTTCAATCATCACCCGCACCCCAGCCGCGGTCCCCGCTTCTGAGTTGATGACCCGCACCTTGTAATCCACCAGGTGCATTTTGGCAAGATTGGGAAACGTTCCATTGAGCGCTTTTCGCATCGCCGCGTCAAGGGCGTTAACGGGGCCATCGCCCTCGGCCACCTCGTGGCGGATTTCGTTTCCAACCCGAATTTTGACCGTAGCCTCGGTCACGATGCGGCCGTCGCTCTCTGTTTCGATATTAACCCGATAGGCCAATCGCTCAAAGTGCGGCTTGAACGTCCCGAGACACTGTTTGACCAACAGGTCGAAAGAGCCCTGGGCGGCCTCGTACTGATACCCTGCATGTTCGCGTGCCACAACCTTGGCCAGAATTCGTTCCAATACTTTCGGGTCGGCCTGAATATTCAATTTTGCCGTAGCCGCCATGATGTTTGAGCGCCCCGATAGCTCGCTGACGAGGATCCGGCGTTCGTTGCCCACCAATTCCGGGTCGATATGCTCGTAACTTTGCGGAACGCGCGAAACACCGCTGACGTGCATCCCCCCTTTATGGGCAAATGCGCTCCTGCCAACATACGGCTGATTGTTCCGGTAGGGCATGTTCACCATCTCGTAAACGAAACGGGAGAGGGCCGTGAGATGGCGAAGGGCGTCGGGCGTCAGCACCTCGTAGCCCTTTTTGAGTCGCAGGTTTGCAATGACGGAGATCAGGTCCGCATTCCCGCAGCGTTCCCCAAAGCCATTGATCGTCCCCTGGACCTGGCTTGCCCCCGCATCGACAGCCGCGAGCGAGTTAGCGACCGCCACATCGCAATCATTGTGGCAGTGAATACCGACCGGCACCGGCAACAGCCCGACCACCTTCCTTGTTATTTCCGCCACTTCATCCGGCATACTGCCTCCATTGGTATCACACAGGACGACCATTTTGGCGCCAGCTTCCGCGGCCAGACGAACCGTCGTCAACGCGTAGTCGCTGTCGTACTTGTAGCCGTCGAAAAAGTGCTCGGCGTCGAAAATGACTTCCCTACCCTGGGATCGAATATAACTGATTGTATCAGTAATCATTGCAAGATTTTCTTCGCGTGTTGTGCGGAGGACCTGCTCAGCCTGAAAGGCCGAGGCCTTCCCCACGATTGTGACCACCTTCGTGCCCGCCTCGAGAAGGGATTTGATTCCCGGGTCCTGGGTGACGTCGAGCCCCTTCCGGCGGGTCATCCCGAAGGCCACCACTGTTGCCCTGTCCAGAGGGATCTGGGCCACTTTCTGGAAGTACTCGAAGTCCTTATCGTTTGAGGCAGGATACCCCCCTTCAACGTAATCAAATCCCAGCTCATTGAGCCGCCGCGTCAACAGGAGCTTGTCGTAAGCCGAAAAGCTCACCCCTTCTCCTTGCGCCCCATCCCGCAGCGTCGTGTCGTAGATCTCGATCCTCCGCATAACGTGTCTCCTGGTCTTTTGGGGGTAATTGGCTTTGTCCACACGTAAGGCAAAGGAGCCCGTCAAATCTCCAGCCGCTCGTCGAATGCTTGCGATCGACGACTAAAAACGAAAAGCCCCGAGGTTTTTGGGGACCTCAGGGCTTTGGGATGCTTCTGAAAAACTACCGGCCCACGGTCCCCCTGCTCAGCCAATAATGATAATGCCGATAATCCGAGCGGCGACGTTCACGACGTCGCAGCGCAGATGATCGACGGCTGAGAGGGGTTGGTTCGCAGACACGGTTTTCAGCTCCTAGCGCACTAACCTCTTAAGTATACCCCATCGTGCCGACTCGGCAAGTTACCTGGCGATGAGCCACCCCTACTTTTTTGCTGCCAGAAAGCGGCACGGATCGGGACGACACCTTGGGCAGGAGCAATCTTCAGCCTGGACGGACCTGCTCGTCACGTCCGCTGGTCAAACTTGGATGATCCACCCCAATTCACCGGGCACGACAAGCGTGCCCCTCCAAATGATTTCTCGGAGGGACCTGCTTGTCAGGTCCGCTTG
>NZ_JACIYL010000710.1 GCF_014359955.1 Thermogutta sp.
GCCGCGTTTTCCCGGCCGACACCGCCCGCACAGCACACCCCCGTCAAGCAGCGAAAAATAGTATTCCTGCCGGGCGTGCGCCCCTGTCGGTGTGCGGTTTTCCTGCCGGGATTGAGCGGAAGACTTTCCGCGAACGCTCTCCCCGCAGCTCACGCACATATCGAGTGCAGGACTGTGGCCGGTCAGATCCAGAATCTGCAACTCATAAAACGGTATCAGAAGCTGGATATCACCTCCTTTCTGGAGGGCCGTCAGGGTTTCTTCGGAAACGTCAAACAGTTCCGGATGGGCGTCCTCCTCGTCCGTCATGGCGTTGAGAAGCTCCGCGACGTAGAGGGCCGCATAATACCGCGGCAGGCCGCTTTCTTCCACCCGAAATCGCCGCTGGAGCTTCGCCTCCGTGATAATGTGGAGGGCCTCCGAGGACTTGCGAAGAAAGACTACGCGACAAAGCGAAAGCAGGTCAAGAGCAAAGTCGAAGGGGTTTTTCGGGCGTTTCGCACCTTTCGCTATCCCCCGGATTTTGCCAAATTCGCGAGTAAACAGCGTGACGACGAGACTGCTCTCGCTGAAATCGTACGTGCGAAGAACTAGGGCCGTCGCTTGCTCGGCAGACATCGGCGTGCAAACCTGCTACTCCGTTCGAGTGATTGTCAGGCACAACAAACACGAGCTTGTTCTTTTTCGCTTCCATTTCCTCATTTCAACTGTCGGGCAATGGCCCGCGATCGGCGGTCCGCCCAGTAAATCGGCTCCGGTAAACGGTGCTGGGCGAACAGCGGCCGGATCACCCGCACGCACCCCTCCACATCGATGCGGTGCCCCACCGAAAGAAAGACCGGCTGGGCATGTCCCCGCTGACTCCGCAGCACAACCCCCAGGTGGCGTCCTTCCCATTCCACCGCCGCGGTCCCACCCGGCGGCAATTCCTTCTTTTCCACCTGACCGCATAAAAGGGTCTTGGTGATTCCGATCGTGGGTCGATCAAGGACGACCCCCAGATGACTGGCGATCCCCATTCCCCGCGGATGCAACAGGCCGCTTCCATCCACCGCAATGACATCCGCCAGTTGGTCTTCCCGGGCGGCCTTCCTGATGACCGAAAGCATTGGCGACAACTCGCGAAAGGCCAGGTAACTGGTGATGTAGGGAAATCGGGCTTGCTCGACGACCGATGTTTCATAGAGCTTGTCCCCGTCGGGCCAACTGACGCGGCAGTACACCGCGACCGCCCAATTGCCCCGATAAGAAACGTCCACCCCCGCACAATCCTTCGGATCAGAGGGCAGTGGCGTCATGACCACTTTCTGTCGCAGGTCCTCCTGGATGGTTCGCAACTGTCGCAGAGGGCGATCCTCGTCTCGAATTCCCAGGAGGTCAGCCAATTCCGTGGCATTGACGATGGCCTCTTCCGAAACCCCTCCCGGCAACACAGCAACACCTTCCCGCCGCAGCAAATCTCGCTGCACGTCCGCTCCGATGCCAGAACGCCCCAGCCGGCCTCCGGCTCGGACCACGCGATGGCACGCGCACTCCTTCGTATGGGCGTGCTCGACCAGCCACGTGCCCACCCAGCGTGCCGCCTGCCTGTCGCCGAGCAATTCCGCCAGGGCCCCGCAGGTCGTTACCCGGCCTGGTGGGATCGCCCCAATCCACCGACGCAAAATGGCCTCCAGGTCTGGAATCACTTCTTCCGCTGCCCAGTTACTCATGGTGATCATCTCCCCCAGACCAGGCCAAGGGGCCGGACCACCCCCACGATGTCTTCCAGTCGCCAGCGACGACCACCCTGCCGACTGTCCAGCGAAACGTGGGGATCATCCCCCAGCAGGGCAAAGCCGCTGCCCGCGTCGGCTACCAACCCGTCGGGATAGGGCATCACCCACCAGACGCTCATTTCCCGCAACACAATCTCTCCCCGGGTCGCAGCGAGTCGCAACCCAACTGGAGCGCCCTCCGCCGGAACGTCGTCCTCCCAATCGTGGGTGAACAGGCACGTGTCGTCCATCACAAGCAGCCAGCGCCGATCGACAGAAGAGAACACAATCCGCCGCGGAGAGGCTCCCCGAAGCGCTTTCTTCCCCTGCGAAAGAGGCCGTTTTCCTTCCCCCAGGATTCGCCACGCCACAATCGGGCGATCTCCCCCCGACCAGGTTGCCTCGATCCCGTCGTCGCCGAAGTGAGCCGACATCGCAAACGCGGTCCCCGGAGCACAACGGGCCACAGAAATCGACCACAGCACATTCGTACAGAGTCGCTCTTTTTGATCCGCCGTCGGGTGATAGGGGCAGAAGGTTGTCAGCCGCCGGG
>NZ_JACIYL010000711.1 GCF_014359955.1 Thermogutta sp.
CCGGCCGCCATCGTTCACCCTCTAAAGGCACAATTGGGGCAACCCCAGCCGTCTATATTTAGATCAGGCATGTCTTTTGATAGTCGACTATTTGCGAAGGATATTCGGTTGCGGTTCCTGAGCAGTTTGGGCAGGGGTATCAGCCACAGGTGCCGCCGGTAGTCCAGCCGATGTTTGAGAGGCAGCGGTCTCTCTCGCGGCGTTTTCATCAACGGGATGAGTATTTGCTTGGGGAACTGCTTGCTGAGACTGAGCGGCCCGACGTTCAATTTCCTGAGAAAGCAACTCGATCTTTCTCAGGGTTTCCGGCATATTTTCGAAGTCTAGAAGGAGGGGTGGCTCGCCCTCAAAAATGACGGTGGCCATTCCGGCGATCCGCCAGCCGTTGGCTTCTTTCCGAAGCATCCAGGTAATCTCGTCGGTGCGCGGTTTTCCCTGGGAATCCAGATCGGTCCAGGTGCTTTTCACCCGGGCCCCGTCCGGCGCCAAGTACTCGACATCATCGAAGACCTCATATCGTGCCGTGTCGCTCCCGACAGGCGCAAATTGTCGATTAAGCTTGCCTGCCTGTTCCCGGGCCAGTTCGCTAAAAAGCTGGATGACTTTCTCATCATCGCCCGTTCGAACGGCCTCGAGAAACACCTTGACGGCAGAAACAGGGTCTGCTGTTTGTGATTTGAGATCGCTCTGCCCAACAGGCCCGGCTTTTTTCTGCATGTCAGAGTTCGACGGGGCAGCCGGCCGAATGGCAGACTGCGATCCGTCCGGTTGAGTTGACGGCTTCTGGCAACCCATCACCAGGACTGCCGCGAAGACAAACACTACAAACCATTCCATGCTGCCCGTTTTATTGCCACTCCGGCAATTGGTGTATCGATCGCCATCCATGGTATTCCTCCGAAGACCCAAATCGCTCCATCTTATCCGCGTCTACCATGCGCAAAGCATGTATCCACCTGTGTGAGAATGCAGTAGTTTGGCCGAGGAATGACACATTTGTCAAGGGAGATTCTTGAGGCCCACGTTGAACCGTTGAAGAAGCGACAGGCCGCGAGCACTTCGCAAAAACATCCTGATTTGCGTTCCTAACCGCATGCGAATTGCTCACCGGTTACCATCTTTCTCCCTCCCCTCAAATGACGGGCTGATTTTGGGGCCTGTCCGGCGGTGCCTCACCACGAAACGCTTCCACTCCACGGAAGTTCCGGTCCGACCGGCAGGAACCCGCGGCAGGATGGTTGGACTGATAAAATAGATCTCGCGGCTCCGTTTGTCGTTCACTGTCCACCGTTTCACGAGTTCGTCGGTTATGGGGCCAATGGCTGGCCGGTGGGCACGACCAGCGTGGCGATCAGGCAACGCGTGCCGTGTCGGATGTGTCCTCGAACTCGCGCCGCGCCGCTTGGCCCGGCCAGGCGGCCTGAATCGCCAGGCCCATGCCACGATGATCGTGTGCAGCGACCTGGAGGAGGTGGCCCAGTGGGACACACACTTGAAAAACGTGTTCGGAGAAAATGTCGAGCGGTCCAGCCTCGCAGGCTTTGTTCGTTGGGTTACAACGAAGGACGGAAGAAGTTTAGCTATCGTCGTGTGGAATGGCCCCCCAAAGTCAGTCCATGAATATTATCTTTACGCCCACGAGCTGGCGCACATCGTGGATCGAGATACGTCCGGCAACAGGATCAGCAACTCAGACGAATGGCAGGCGGCATGGGAATCGGAAAAGGAGGAAATTGTTCATTCCGTTTATCAGCCCGAGCTGAAAAAGCCGGTCCTGCAAAATGCCGCGGAAGGATTCGCCACATTGCTGGCCTTGTATTGGATCAATCCTCGGATTTTTCGGACTCAAAGGCAAACCATACGTCGGTTTTTTGAGGAACGTCGTCTGGTTCATCGCGAGGGGGAGATGTTCGATACATAAGGGGAAAGTACACGGAATAGGGGATTCTGTCTTCAAAGGGCACGTAGTCGGAATAGTCATGGCCCGGAACAGGAACACAGACTGATTCAACGTCTCTTGTTTCCGGGCGGCACCATGTAATTACCTCGACCTTTTCCTTGTGCATGTCCTTATCTGGGACCACCACGTACCATCGGCCTTTGTAAAATCTCCAGGGGCAGCGCCAGCGCCGCCAGCGATAGTGGGCATAGGCCAGGAACACACGGTGCGCCAGCCGCTTGAGAGGGTCCAGAAGAGCTGAGAGCCTCATGGCGCCAACCTCCCGAACTTGTTGAGCGCCGCCTGATGATAGTGGCAGCATTTTGGAAAACCGACCCCTTATATTATCGTCATGAGTCTGGCCGT
>NZ_JACIYL010000712.1 GCF_014359955.1 Thermogutta sp.
CGTGGGGCTTGGGGTGGGATTGGAAGAGCGGCCAAGCAGGCAGTCACGCTGGGTTGCCGACTACGACCTCAAGAAATATCCCGGTACTGTTTACGAGGATGGTGTGGCAGCCATCATTGAGACGATCAAGAAAAGCGACTTTCCTGTGACGCTGATCTGCATCGGACCTGTCCAAAACATTGCCGAGGCCCTCAAACGGGACCCAGGAATCAGTCAGAATGCCCGATTCGTCGGGATGCACGGAAGTGTGTACAAGGGATATGGCGGCAGCCCTCAAATTTCGGCCGAATATAACGTCAGGGTGGACCCGAAAGCTCTTCAGGCAGTATTTGCGGCCGACTGGGAAGTCACCATCACCCCGCTGGACACCTGTGGGCTTGTCCATTTGACCGGGGAAAAGTTCCGCCGCGTCTATGAGTGCCCGGATAAATCGGTGCAGGCATTGATGGAAAACTATCAAATCTGGCGTGAAGCAGGTGCGAAAAAGCAACTGCCCCCACCGGACCGCAGCAGCACCCTATATGACACGGTTGCCGTGTATCTCGCGGTGGAAGAAAGTCTCGTGGAAATGGAGACCCTCTCCCTGGTGGTCACTGAGGACGGATTCACCCGAATTGACGCGTCGGGCCGACCCGTCAGGGCAGCGGTTGGCTGGAAAAACATGGAACTTTACGAAGATTGGCTGGTCCAAAGATTGGTGGGAAAATAATTCGCCGACCGTTCGACGCTCGTTCGATTGACACACAAAACAACCGTTCCATTCCTGCGGATACCGCTCCAGCAGGCTAGAAAAATTGGATATTTCAGAAAAGTTTGACAGGAGCCGCAGACGACCTCCGTCCATCAGCTACACATTTTGGCTGGTATTGGGCCGTGCAATTTGCTAGGATGACGGGATCGACGTGGCGCTGGTGTTCGTTTTCTAAACAGTGTGCAAGGAACTAGCGAGGGGTGGCTGCGATGTCGCCGGGAGAACGCACGATGGCGCTGGAACATGTTCGAACGTGGACGTTGGTGTTCGGAGTGGGTGTGGTGGTGGGAATCGTAGCTGCACGATTCTGGCCGCAAACACCTGCCCACGCGGTGGCCACCGATCGGGGACAAAACTTCGCGATCTGTACAGGCCCCGTGGATGCCGGGGTGGAAGCCTTTTTCTTCCTCGATTTTCTCACCGGTCAGTTAAAAGGCGCGGTCCTCTCCAACCAAACGCGGAACTTTCAGACGGTGTATGAGGCCAACGTCTTCGCGGACCTGACGACGGTCATTCAAGCGAAGAATGCCGAGATCGCCCAGGCCAACGCCCAGTTGCGGCGGACTGGCGCACCACCTCGCCCGGAAATCCAGATCCCCCAATCACCTAATTATTTGATGGTCACCGGGGTGGCCGACATTCGCCGCGGACCAAGCGTGGGAGTTCGTCCCGGCCAGACGATGCTCTACGTGGCGGAGACGAACACAGGAATTGTGCTCGTGTACATGGTGCCCTGGTCCCCGGAACGGCACTCCGCGAACCAGCCCTTTGCCACGCCTCTCCAGTTGTGGGCGGCGGAACAATTCAGCTCGGTGGTGCTGAGAACCGAGTGAAACTTCGCATTCGGCCAGCAGAAAGGCGACGGTTTGTCGCACAAGTAGCCGCTGCCGCTGCCCATCGGTATACTTGAAGACGATAGCCCCAGGGGCAAAGTGAGGGGGTCGAAAGCGCCTTTCCGCGATCGCGGAAGGGCAGGTAGTCTTCGCCAGCCGATTGCCCTGCACAGGGAAGATTAGCCTCCCAAGACGCTCGGCTGGCAAAATTGTTGATCCGCCCGCTAGGAATCTCCGGAGAAATCGTATGGATTCTCCCCAGAATACTCCTCAAATCCGCGTGTTGGTCAATGGCGAATGGCAGGACGTCCCTGCCGGAATCACCATCGGGGAACTTCTGCGGCGATGGGGCCTCGCGGAAAAGCCCGTGGCCGTGGAACGTAACCTGCAAGTCGTACCCCGGACACGACATGAGCAAACCACCCTTTCGGAGGGTGACCGTCTCGAGATTGTAACCCTCGTAGGAGGAGGTTGATCGTCGCTATCATGGTTTCCACGCAAATTGATACTCCGCTCGACACCCCTTTACGGATCGGTTCCCACGTGTTCACCAGCCGACTCATCGTGGGAACAGGGAAGTACAGTTCTTTCGAGGTGATGCAGCAGGCGCTCGAGTTATCGGGCACCCAATGCATAACAGTGGCAGTTCGTCGCGAACGCCTGTTTGACCAGCAAGGGCGAAATATCCTGGATTTTATTGACACCAAGCGGT
>NZ_JACIYL010000713.1 GCF_014359955.1 Thermogutta sp.
GATGGCCGCCTGCTGGGCCGTGGCAAGCGACTGGCCCACTTCAGGAACAAATGTCGCTTCCGCCACCACGCTCGTCAGTTCCGGCGGCACAGGAACCGTTTCCTCTGCTGTGAGCGACCGCCCCCGATTGTCAATCCACTGCACTTCCACCTGGAATCGCGTGGCGATTTCGCGGGGGTCATCGTACGGGTTCTCGACCACCGTGCGCTTGGTTTCGGAGACGATCCGCCCGGTGAGGATGCTGTCCGCCTTCTCGGGTGAACCCACCACCTTGTACGGGGTGCGCAGTTCGATCTCTTTGATGACGGCCTCTGTCAGCCTTTCTCCCAAACCCGGGCGCAAGCTGGCCGATTGAAACATGGGCACATAGACCGTCTGGATGTCCGACCGATAAAGCTGGGCATTTCCCACCTGATAGCCAGCACATCCGCCCACCACCGCCGGCAGCATTCCCAGGAGAGCGAACCCAAGCACGAGCGGCGAAGTCCCCACGCGAAACAGCCCGCCGACGCCGGCATCATCACGGCTTGGCCGCCAAGCGCGGCCGAGGATCTCGCGAGAGAAGAAATGCCAGCCCTTCATGGCTCTTCCTTGTTGCTTTCGAAAAGATCGGTGAGAAACTTGAAACGATTGGGGGGCTTGTCGGGCAGGCCGTCAATCTGCCGGATGCGCTCCGCCGCCAGGACGGCCGCCTTGGTGTGGGGAAACTCCCGTAATGTGGCCCGGTAGTAATACCGGGCGGCTCCGTAGTAATGGCGATTGTCGTAATACTGGCCGATGGCGAAATATCGCATGGCCTTTTCCTCGGTGATTTCGTTTTTGGCACGCAGGACTTCTTCCCGGTCGGAGCCCAGACGATCCCGATAGACGGTGAGCAGCTCGTCGGCGGCACGCTCCGCTTTTTCCAGGGGTGTGCCGTCGTAGAGCGGTCCCTGGTAGGACAACTCATGGGCCTTGATGGCCAGAAGTGCGGCATTCACCGCGTGTTCACTCTGCGAATAATCTTTTCGCAGGAGATCGTAATGATAGGCGGCGTCCTCGTATCGCCCTTTGAGAAAATAGGCGTTGGCGGTGGCCATCACCGCATCGTCGGCCAGGGGGCCTGTAGGGTCGTAAAGGCGAACGTTCTGGTAGGCCTTGATCGCCCGGCCCCACGTGTCAAATGTAGGGCGGGTCTTGTCGCCCCACTGAACCAGGCCGAGCATCGACGGGCGTGACAATTCCACCTGTTCCCAGTACCGTCCGATGGCGAATTCCCGCTTGGAAACGATGTCCAGATAGCGGGTAAACTCGTACTTTTTGAGCAGCTCGAGATAGGCATTTTCCGCCTGGGGATAGCGATCGGCAAAGAAGTACGACTCGCCCGCCATGAAAAGGGCATCCTCTTCGAGGGGCGAATTGGGCCAGTGTTTGGCGGCCTTTTTGAACTTGGCGGCCGCCTCTTCATATTGTCCGCGACGGTAGAGCTCGGCCCCCTCCTGATAGAGAGCACGGGCGAGGGATTCGTCGCGTTTTGGCTGAAACAGTTTGCCCAACCGCTTGGGGATTTCAAAAAGGATGAAGTCTTCTTCCTCGTCTTTTTCCTCGTCTGACCGGGGCACAATGACAGTATCGGCATCGGCGGGAGGAAGCGGTTCGCCGGTGGGCTCGGTCGCCGATGTGGGTTGAACGGGCGATCCGCTGGCCGTGGTCTGCTGCACGTTTCCCTGTGCATTCTGGCCGGTGGATTGATTCTGATTCGCCGCGGCCGAGACCGCGGTGGACGGCTGTGATGTCGTGGCGGGCGATTCCTCTCGTCCCATGATGCTGCGGAAAAGCCAGCCCTCTTCCACCGGTTGCTGGGGATCGTAGCCCGACCGCTTGGCTCGATCCGGCAGTTCGAGCATGCTTCGGCATCCGGCCACCGAGAAAAGCGCCCCGGCCACAAAGAGCACCAACACAGGCAGAAAAAGCCCCCGGCCGGTGCTCCGCACAGCCTGCGCAACTCCGTTTGCGATTGTGGCCCTATCGGCCGGACAATCCCAGGTATTCATGCATCCGTGGCCTTTGGCCCAAAAGGTGACACACGTACTGTCCCAACAGGCCGCGCAGTTGACCGCTTATATTGGGTGCGATCTGTAACGAGCCGACGTCCTGTGGTGTTTTTCCCCGAAGTTCATCCATCGCCTCGATGACACTGGAAGGCACGAGGACGACGCCGCGTTTTCCCGGCCGACACCGCCCACACAGCACACCCCCGTCAAGCAGCGAAAAATAGTATTCCTGCCGGGCATGTGCCCCTGTCGGCGTG
>NZ_JACIYL010000714.1 GCF_014359955.1 Thermogutta sp.
GGGACGGTTTACCGGTTCGAACAATCCGGCGAACTCACCGGCATGACCCGGGTTCGCGGCTTCACACAGGACGACGCCCATATTTTCTGTACCGAAGAACAGGTGGCCGACGAATTTCGCGGTTGCCTGGAAATGACGCAGTTCGTCCTTCAAACGCTCGGATTTACGGATTACCGCGTTCGCCTGAGCCTGCGCGATCCGAAGAGCGACAAATACGTGGGCGATCCGGAGGTCTGGGAGCGTGCGGAGTCGGCTCTCCGCCGGGTATGCGAAGAAATGAACCTCCCCAACCTGGAAACCGCTATCGGCGAGGCGGCATTTTACGGCCCCAAGGCGGACTTTATCGTGTCCGATTGCATCGGCCGCGAGTGGCAGTTGGGCACGGTCCAGTTGGACTACAATCTCCCCAGCCCCCAGCGATTCAATTTGGAGTACATCGGTCCGGACAATCGCCCCCATCAGCCGGTCATGATCCATCGCGCTCCTTTCGGATCCCTGGAAAGATTCACCGGGATTTTGATCGAGCATTTCGCGGGAGCGTTCCCCCTCTGGCTGGCGCCGGAGCAAATCCGCGTGCTCACCGTCAGCGAAAAATTCGAAGAATACGCTCGACAGGTAGAGCGGCAATTCCGGGAAGCGGGTCTGCGGGTGGTCGGAGATTACCGCGCCGAAAAGGTGAGCGCCAAAATCCGCGATGCGCAGCTCGAACTGGTCCCCTACATGGCGGTCATTGGGGGCCGGGAACAGGAGCAGGGAACGGTGGCCCTGCGGGAGCGACGGAAAGGAGACCTGGGGGCCTTCCCCGTCGCGGCTGTCATTGCAAAATTGCAGGAAGAAATCCGACTGAAGATAATACCCCGATATGACGACGCCCAAAAATAGCGTCAGCGCCGCGTGCTCCCAGGAAAACCTTGATCCGGGACGTGGCGCGGGGTGTTGACGTTTCGCGTGTGTGTGTTCATACTCAAGCAAGTGTCAAACGTCCTCCCGAAAAGGGCGTCAACGCTGGAGACTTGGTTAACGGTTTTGGTGGTTTGAGTGTTTGGCTGAAAGAGGAGTCCAACAATCGAGGAGAAAACTTATCGCGTCAATGAGCGGATCCGCAGTCCGTCCGTCCGGCTGATTGGTCCCGATGGCCAGCAGATGGGGATTGTCAGCCGCGAAGCGGCCCTCGCAGCGGCGAGGGAAGCGGGGCTCGATTTGGTTGAGGTGGCCCCCAACGATAACCCGCCTGTCTGCCGCATTCTCGACTTCGGCAAATTCAAATACATGCAGAAAAAGAAGCAGCAGAAGTCGCATGCGGCTCAAATGAAGGTCAAAGAAATCCGGGTGCGACCGGGAACCGGGGAGGCCGACCTGAACGTCAAGATCAACCGTGCCCGGGAGTTCCTCACCAAAGGCGATAAAGTCCTTATTTCCGTAATGTTTCGGGGGCGAGAGGCCGCCCATATGGAGGAGGGCGAAAAAGTCCTCAACCATATCCTGGAGCGGCTGATGGACCTCGGCAGGCTGGAAGGGACAATCAACCGGCAGAGCAAGCGGATCGTCTGTACGGTCCTCCCCAACGCGAAATCCGGATCGTAGGAAGGCCGGGAAGCGACCGCACCTGTCAAAGACGTTTATCCGCTTTCGGTCTCACCCGGCAGGCGGGGGAATCGGGGAGGTTCCCTGTGCGCAGCGGGAACGTGAGCGTCTGTACCTACGATTTCCGGCGCGCGACGGCGGGTCTTCGATTGTCTCCAGCATCGGGGGCAAGGGGCCTTTTCCCAAGGACATCCCCTCTGGACGCCCCCGGTGAAACGCCCTAAAATCAAAAATGGACGTCGGGATGATTCCCACGTTCGTGATATCGCGGGGTGGAGCAGCCAGGTAGCTCGCAAGGCTCATAACCTTGAGGTCGCAGGTTCAAATCCTGCCCCCGCAACTGCGTTCCTTTGGTGATCAGTTTCGATTCGGAACGTGATCCGTTTTTTCCCGCCCGGTCGCAGGGCGGTTTTTCTTTTCTTGACCTTTCTTTCTGCATTCCCAAGCTTCTTTCGCCAGCGGTAGCATGCCCAACGACTGTGCCGGATCTTGCGATACCGGCACCAACAACCGGCTTCTGTCCGACGGGACCTACCGCTACCAGTACGATGCCGAGGGGAACCGCACGCACCGGTTCATTGATACCAACGCCAATGGCCAGCTCGACTCAGGCGACAGGGATATCACCCAATACACCTGGGACCACCGCAACCGGCTCACCAAGGTGGAGCACCGATCCAGCTACGCTGCGGCGGTC
>NZ_JACIYL010000715.1 GCF_014359955.1 Thermogutta sp.
TACCGGGCAATCGGGCCCTGGTGCAAAACGAGGAATCGGCCCTGCTGGTGCCCGTTGAATCGCCCGGGGAGCTTGCTGAGGCCATCATCCGCCTTGCAGAAAGCCGGGAATTGGCCGAGCGTTTGGCACAGCGCGCCCGTTTCGTCGCGGTGACGCAGTTCTCCCTGGAAGAAACAGTCCGCCGCCATCTGGAGCTTTTTGATGAAATCTACACTCAATTCATGGAAAATGCACGGACAGACTGATAAATGGCCTCACCCCGATTTCTAGCGAGGTATTGGAAGGGACTGCGGCTGGAGATAACTTTCCGGAATCAGTTGCCCAATTGATCGGCTGCTCCGGGCATGTTTCACGGGACGGAAACAAACGGAGTGTGAAGAACCGCGTTACGAGGTTCCGAAATCGGCAATGAACGCATCCGGCACAGAGAAAATCGTCCATATCATTCCGACGCTGGATCAGGCGGGCGCGGAAAAACAGATGACGACGCTCGTCTGCCAGCTCCGTCGTCGAGGCTGGGATGTTCGTGTGGCCGTTCTCACCCGGGATGGCCCCTATCGGGCCGAACTGGAAGCCGCGGGGGTGCCGATATATTATGTGAACAAGCGGGGCAAGGTGGACCTTTCGGCACTCATCCGCCTGCGTCGCTGGCTGGAAGAGGTGAAACCGACCATCGTCCAGACGTGGCTTTTCGCGGCCAACGTGTACGGACGAATCGCCGCCAAACAGGCAAAAGTTCCGCACATCCTGGCGTCCGAACGCTGCGTCGATTTGTGGAAAAGCTGGTGGCACTTCGTGTTCGATCGGTATCTCGCGCGGTGGACCGATCGCATCGTCGTGAACAGCTCGGGCGTAACGGCTTTCTACGTGTCCAGGGGAATCCCCCAGGAAAAAATTGTGGTCATTCCTAACGGAATGGCGATTCCGGAACGACCGTCCGAATCACGGCAATCTCTGCTTTTGGAACTGAAGTTATCACCGGACACCCGGCTTGTGGGAGTGGTCGGACGGCTGTGGCCGCAAAAGAGTCTTCGCGACGCGATCTGGGCGGAGGACCTTCTCAAACGCATTCGCGACGACGTCCATCTCGTCATTGTGGGAGACGGTCCCGAACGCCGGGCCCTGGAGCGCTACTGCGAACAGCTGGAAATCACTGATCGTGTCCATTTTTTGGGCCATCGGCGCGACGCGCTGCGTATCATGGCGCATCTGGATGTCTTCTGGAACACGAGTCAATACGAGGGTCAGTCCAATTCTCTCATGGAGGCCATGGCGCTGGGGGTTCCGGTGGTCGCCTCGGATATTCCCGGCAATCGGGATCTCGTCGTTCACGGCGAGACGGGGTATCTTGTGCCGCGGGGCTTTCAATTTCGAGCCGGCATAGCCAAATACACGAAGAAAATACTTGAGGATCCCGAACTGGCCGCCCGTTTGGGAATGGCAGGTCGGGAAAGGATTGCCACCCATTTTTCCGTGGAACGAATGGTGGAGAGCTACGAGGCGCTGTATCGCGCCTTGGCAGGTGCCGGGGCGATTTCCGCCACCGAATTGGAGCTAAGCAAGATACGGCAGTGACATGTGTGGAATAGCGGGAGCCGTTTGGTACGACGAGGGAAAAGCCCTCAGTGAAGAAGATCTCGGGCGGATGACGCATGTTTTACGACATCGCGGCCCGGACGATGAAGGTTTTTATGTCAAGCATCTGGCAGGCGGAGATCAGCCCGCGTGTGGCGTCGCCCTGGGGCATCGGCGGCTTTCGATTATTGACATCTCGGGCGGGCACCAGCCGATGAGCAATGAAGAGGGGACGCTGTGGATCGTCTTTAACGGGGAGATTTACAACTTCCGCAGCCTTCGCAGGAATCTTGAAGAGTCAGGCCATCGTTTTGCCACCCGATCCGACACCGAAGTCCTTCTGCACCTGTACGAAGAAAAAGGGCTGGACTTTCTTGTCGGTGTCAACGGCATGTTCGCCCTGGCGCTGTGGGATGAGCCGCGCCGGCGGCTTGTGCTGGCCCGGGATCGGTTGGGTGAAAAACCGCTCGTTTATCGGTGTGAACCCGATCGTCTTCTTTTCGCCAGTGAACTGAAAGCCCTGCTGGAGGTACCCGGTATTGGGCGGGAAGTTGATCCGGAAGCCCTCGATGCGTATTTACTGTACCAATACGTGCCGCATCCCTGGACGATTTATCGCGGCATTAGCAAATTGCCGCCCGGGCACCTTGCTGTTTATGAGAACGGGCAGTTGACGGTCCGACCTTACTGGACGCCGGACTTTT
>NZ_JACIYL010000716.1 GCF_014359955.1 Thermogutta sp.
CGGGCCGTTCGGCTTCTGCCAGAGGATCCGGCCATCCATGTCCAGGGCCGTGACGACGGCATCCTTATCGATATTTCCTGCGGTGAAAATGCGACCATCAGCAACGGTGACCCCTGCATATCCCTGGCCGATGCCCTCGGTTTTCCAGGCGAGGGGCGGCCCGTCCTGGGGCCACTCGGTGAGCAAGCCCTTATCGTCCGAAAGATTGTCTCCGCGCGGTCCATGAAATCGTGGCCAGCAGGCCTGCGATTCAAGCTGGGACGGCTTGACGGAACTGGCAGGAGGCGTGGTCTGAGAGGAGGGCGGAGTTTTGCCGGCGGTGGCGGCGGTCGGGCCGGTTGGTGGAACTTCTCCCGAGGACGGCACCTGTCCGGTTTTCTCCGAGGATGCAAGCGATTGCCGGGCTGCCGGCTGCTCCCCGATTTGGCCGGTTTCCAGACGTGCCGGGGTTTCTTTCCGGGCCTGACAACCTATCGCAATGGCCAGCGCAGCCACCCAGGATACAATGTTTTTCCACGCCATACGATCACACCTTCCTCCTGATGATTGCCTGTCTGATCGCGGATCTTTCTCGGCGCCATGTGTTCACCGAGAGATATCCCGAAAACAAGAGCATTGTAGCAGCCGCGATGGGTTGGTAAACGCTCCCCTGTTTTCTCTCGGAATGTCAACGCGGCAAGCTACGTCCTCCCAGTTGACGGATCACTTCGTACGCTGCGACGGCCACACTGACCGAGAGGTTCAAACTTCTCACCTGGGGTCGAATAGGAATCCGCAAACAGGCTTCTCGATGTGCGGCAAGCAGAGTCGCAGGAAGGCCCTGAGATTCACTGCCGAACACGAGAACATCTCCCGGAGCGTAGCTCACATCCCAGAAGAGCGTGCTGGCGGTCTTTGTGAAATACCAGAACCGCCTGCCGGCCAGGGCGTTTTCCAGAGCCGACCAGTCGTCGACGGCCTCCCACTCCAGGTACTGCCAGTAATCCAGTCCCGCCCGTTTGAGATGCCGGCTCGTGATACGAAAGCCGAGCGGGCGGACCAGCCACAATTTGGCCCCGATGGCGACGCAGGTCCGCCCCACCGCACCCGTGTTGTGGGGAATTTCCGGCTGATACAGGACCACATGGAGGATCGGTTCGTAATGCGCCATACCAGCCCAGGGTGTCCCGATCGATCACAAAACGGACGATTTCAAGGGGGAATCCTACGGATACGCCTCGCAGTCGGAAAATCCGCTGCACGGCAGCAACTTCGCAAAAAATCACGGGGCGGGAGGTGCCTCCTTGCTACGAGCTCCGGCCATTATCAAGCCGAGTTTCCGGAGGTGGGGCTGCATCTCGGCGGCCAAAAAGAAGGAACCCGCTATGCAGACCAGATCGTCCTGCCCAACACGGGGCCATAACCATTCCCATGCCGCGGCCGGATTCTCAAACGCAGAGTATCGCCCCGGCATCAATTCCTCCGCCGCCTCGACGAGCCAACTGACCGGGAGAGCTCGCGGGTTGATCGTGTATTGCGTCAAAACCGCATGGGAGAAAAACGGTGCGAACACCCCCAGCATCCCGCGGTAATCCTTGCCCTGGGTCGTGGCGAACAGCAGCCAGCATTGTTGAACCTCCAGACACTGCTGGAGAGTCTTCACCAGGGCTTCTGCGGAAGCCACATTGTGGGCGGCATCCAGGACCACCACGGGTCTCCGCCCTAGAATTTCCACCCGTGCCGGGAGCCCTGTCTCCCGCAAAGCCACCTGCACAGCCTGGGGCGAGACGGCCCAGCCCAGACGCTGCTCCAGCCGTTTGACCACCGCCAGGGCCACTGCACTGTTGGCCGCCTGATGCTGGCCCAGAAGCCGCAATTCCGATTCAATCTGCCAACCGGTTACAGCGTGTGGCAGCGATTCTTGTTCCATTCCCCTCGGCCGCCCCCACAGCGTCACGTGTCCCAGGGCGGTCTCGCGTTCGAGATGTCGGGGTGCCCGATACGCAGCGCCAAAGTCTTCCCCCAGTTCCCACAGGGCGCAACCGCGCTTCTTGCAGACCCGACGGATCACCTCCCGGGGACCCGGCTGAACCACCCCGCTGACGACGGGCACGCCCCGCTTGATGATCCCGGCCTTTTCCCACGCGATCTGCTCAAGCGTCGTCCCCAGCAGATCGGTATGGTCGTAACTGATGCTGGTGATCACGGACACCTCGGGACGACAAACATTCGTGGAATCAAGCCGCCCGCCCAAGCCGACTTCAATCACGGCCGCGTCCACCTTTCGCCTGGCAATATAG
>NZ_JACIYL010000717.1 GCF_014359955.1 Thermogutta sp.
GGCGATCGGCAGAGATCGTGGCCGCCGCGGTGAGCATGCTACCTTCGGGGATCACGGTGATTTGCGGGGCGTAGCCGACCGCACCGCCACGGACCGGGATGAAGGGCCAGACGGGATTGACACCCACCCCGCCATCCGTTCGCGATTGCACGAACGAGGCCATCGAGCTGGGGTCCACCTGTGGGGCATTTCCGCCATCGCCCAGTTGCTGCGCCAGGATGCGGTTGCGGAGATCAATCTGATTCATGACCGCGCTGGCAAGTTGTTGCTCGGCGAGCGGGGCCTTGCGACGACCGTCGGCAAGCTCGAACTGGATGTAGGCCTCATCGCCCTTGAGCGGGATGGTCTTGGTAAGAGACTGGGCCTTGTCGGTGAGGAAGTGGAGGTACACCGTCACTTTGACCTTGCCGCCGACAACGTTACCCCAGACGCGGCGGACCACAGCGCGGTACGTTCCACTGAATCCCCGAGGGCAGACGTAATACTCCTTGTAACCCTCGCTGGCTTCCCGACCTGCCTGGCTGCTCACATCGCCAACCAGGACTCCGCCGGAGGTCGTCCGCGGATTGCGGAGCGAGCAAAGCGTTCCCCCCGGTTCCTCGACGAGGAGATCCAGGTCGGCTTCGCCCACCCAGGAGACCTCGATGATGCAATCCCGGGCTACGGCTTCGTTGAGGGCCTGTTCGTACCTTTGGGCTTCCTCGGGATTCTGAGCCTTGAGTTCATCGAGAAGGGCCTTCGCCGTTCGCAACGCATTGAACCAGACATCCTGGTGTTTTTGCGGGAAGACCTGGGAAAGGATTCCCACGGTGGACCACTTCAGGGCTTCGCGATCGTTGAGCTTTTGGGCCAACCGCAGCGCGGCCACATAGGGTTCCGGCCATTCCGGCATCAGGTTGGCGACCTGACGGTACATGGCGAGCGCCCTGTGCTCAAGACCATGTCGCTCGAGCTGGATCCCCAGAACGAGGAAGTCCATGGGGTCAGAGGCGAAATCAGCCGCGGACATGAGAGCCCGTTCGATCTCTTCCCGCGAACCCCCCTGTGCTTCCAGGGCCAGGGCCAGCCCCTCGTACATCCACGGTTGGGGTTGGTTGTGCCGCAGCGCCGCGTGGATCAAGGCGGTCACATGGTCAAACTTCTGGCCGCCGACCAGACGGCGGACCGCCTCACGGACGTCTTTAGCCGGGACCGTTCCCTGGGCAAAGACGGAATCCCAGAGGTCGGCCGGTGATTGACTCTCCGACACCCGGCCGTTGAGAACATCATCGGTCACTTGAAGGATGGTGGACGTGGGGTGATGACGGGGCTGTCCGTCGGGCGTTTTGCTCAGATCGTCCTGAACGCTGAACGCTCGGAAACCACCATTACCCGCGGGGGCACTGGGGACATTAAACATGCCCATTCCCATCCCGTAGCCGCCCATTCCGAAACCACCCATTCCTCCGAAACCACCCATGCCTCCGAAACCACCCATTCCATATCCACCCATCCCGTAGCCACCCATGCCCATGCCCATACCCATGCCCATGCCACCCCAGCCGCCGATCCCGGCACCGCCGATGGAGTTTGGCGGGACGACAAGGTCGGCCACCGGGTAGACCTTGAGCACGAGGTCGTTCTGAGCCTGTTCGGGAGTCGTGATGAGCAGTACCTCGTCCTTGATGACGTAGGTGAGGTCCAGGTCGCGCAAGAGCAGGCGGAGGGCGGACCGCAACGAAATTCCCCGCAAACTCTTGGTGACCGGCGTGTTGGTATCCACGCCCACACCTGTGAGAGCCTTGTTATCCAGTTGGATTTCGATCTGGTGTCGATCGCGGAGATAGTTGATCACTTCGGAGAGAGGTGTATCGACGAAGTCCAGCTCGGTCGGCTTCTTCAGCTCGGAAAGGATTTTCCGCTCCGCGGGGCTGGAAGCGCCCAGGTCCATGCTCTGGTAGCGCTCTTTGCGGCGGGCGGTCAACTCCTGCCAGGTTTGGGCGTCGGGATACACCACGGGCGGTTCGTCGGGCGTCGGCACGTGGGCCCGCTCTGTTTGATAGAGCGTATCCAGCACACCCTTCTGGCGGGCTTCTCGGAGGACCATGGCTTTCTCAAAGTTTCCCACCTGGCTGGCCATATGTCGGGCAAGGAGCGGCGTCGGCAGGTCCGGCGCGAGCTTTTCCGCTTCGCCCGCCGCTTCCACTTCGGCCAGTTCATACCGGCCTTCCTTCATGAGCGAGTTGAATCGCTCCATGAGCTGCGTGAGTTTCTGTTCCTTGAGAAGCAATCCCTCGG
>NZ_JACIYL010000718.1 GCF_014359955.1 Thermogutta sp.
CATGGAACGGTTTGGCAACCCCAAATTGACTCGCCAGGCCAGGCGAAGAAGCTCGGTTGCACGAGCTGTCTCCCGGGCACGGATCTCGGAGCTTCCGTAGGGAGTCGGCTCACCGTCGCTCATATCGACAACGCCGACCGTGATCCCCTGATCCACCATTTTGAGAATAGTGCCCCCCATCCCAAGCTCCGCGTCGTCCGGATGCGGGGCAACAACAATCACATCCACGTTGGTCACTTTCCCGGGCTCATTCTGGAATAGTGGTACTGCTTCCTTACTCATAAATCACTCTCGGAGCAAAAAGCCAAAAATGCTACAATGCAGAGTTTTAAAATGGGCATGAAACGGCCTTCCGGAGCCCTCAGCGCCATGTCAGGATTGTTTGTCGATTGAGATCAACCGCAGGGATGGATTATCCTCTTTCCCCAGACAATTCCGCACCCGCCACAGGACAATCGCTCCCTCCCGTGGGAGTCGGCGTATTTCTCGTCGCTCTTGCTCCCTTCTGTCTTGCCATTGATCTGAGCGTCGCGGAGTGTGCCCGTGCCAATCTCTTCCCAAAATGGCTGGTCAAGGCCGCAAACTTGAGTGAATTCTTTGCTCACGGTTTTGGGGTGATTATGATCGCGATCCTGATCGCGACGCTCGATTCCCGTCGAGCGCATGCACTTTACGTGGGATGCGCGGCTCTTCTCGCCGGGCTATCTGGTGACCTTATGAAGCTTGTCATATTCCGCGTACGTCCCCGAGACTTTGATTTCGCCGGTAATGTGTGGACCACGTTCCACGAGTGGCTTCCCGTTCTCACCCTTCATCCTGCACAACTCAGCGGTTCTTTCCCTTCCTCACACGCCGCGACGGCGGCCGGTTTGGCTTTTGCTCTGACCACTATCTATCCGAGCGGGAAAACCGTATTTGCCGTATTGGCTGGCTGCGCCTGCCTGCAGCGTGTCTTTGCGGGGGCCCATTTCCCGAGCGACGTCGCTTTTGGAGCCGGTCTCGGTTGGTGTGCGGCGTGGCTTCTGACTCGGTTCGTGCTCCCGGGTCGATGGTGGAAGCCAACCCAGGAAAGGTGTACAACCCCGTCCTGAACGCCCACTTTCCTCAACGAGCCCCTACGCTTCATGCAGAGCCACCTCGACTGTTGGGCAATCAGAAGACGCTTCGACCGTAATCTTTGCATAAAATCCGGACGAACCGTGCCCACAGTTGACAATTTGCGTGTTTCCTTCGGTGGCCCTCCCCCGTCCTTCGTGAATGTGACCACAGACGACGACTGCCGGTCGATGGCGCTGAATAAACTCTTTAAGAGCCACGCTTCCCACATGACACCCCCAGTAAACGCGGTCCACGGCACAGTTGTGAGGTGGTGCATGTGCCAGCGTGATCCTGCATGAGGCACTCTCAAGCTGGCTCCACCCCTGCTCGAGCATTCCGCGGAGTTCATCTTCGCTGAACTGATACATTCCTGGTCGCCAGTGCGGTATTCCCGGCAGACCGTGCACCCCCAACCCGTTGAACACGGTGCCGCGCGCCGCCAGGTTGACACCCAGTTCGTCCAACCGTTGCGCTACCTCTTTGGTATCACAATTTCCAGCAACAGCGTAAACAATGGGCGTTTTTTGGCGACACCGTTCGATAAGGGGATCCACGTCACGGCCGGAGCCGAAATGTGTCAAATCCCCCGCAAGCAAGATCATGTCACACGGGCCGGACCGCTCCAGGATTCGATCGAGTGCGCGTCGATTACCATGAAGGTCGGAAATCGCTAGGATGACCATGTGCTGACTTGAAGTGTTCCCTCAAAACGGAGATTTTACCTAAGCTCACCCAATTCCCTGGGACTCGGAACTGCTATCCGATCGCACGATCATGCGCAAATGGGCCAAACTGTGGCCGTTTTTTTATCTTAGGCCGCGGAACTGCGAAGACAACATCCGTGCCACACTGACCCCTCCCTACTTTTCGTTTGCCAATGGCGGCGCGGGCGTCCGCACGGCGTTGCGCGAGGAACGTCAGCGCAGCGGGACCTGCTTCTCAGGCCCGTTTTCGAAGGGTGTGCATGTCTCGTCCATATTTCAACCCTTCGATAGTCCCTTTCGCCGACGGAGCGCGAACTACTCGGTTCAGTGGCTCACGGAACGGTACGGACCATTCATGAATTGCTCCCATCACACTTTTTCTGAAAAAGGGGAGGTAGATCAAGGGAGACCCGCTTGCGAGAAGGGCAGGGGGGCGTCATCATAAACCCCTTCGGATTTGGACTTTTTCC
>NZ_JACIYL010000719.1 GCF_014359955.1 Thermogutta sp.
GGACGCCTCAGGTCGTCACCCAGCTTGAACGCGAAAACTACGCGCTCGAAAACAAGATTTGGGAACTTGTGGACCTCCTCGAGCAGAAGCAGGCCGAGTTGGACGCATGCCGATCCGAGCTCAAACGGCTCAAAGCTCAGACCGATCAGGCGGATCGTCCTACCACGCAAACCAGGAACACTCCGGACACAACTGCCCCTCTTTGGACGCACATTCCGGGGCGAAGTATGGAAGCGGCGCCCTATGTTGCGGATTCCGACGTGCCCAGGAAGATCGCCGTGCCGCCCAAAATCGAGATCACTGCCCCTCAGGTGGAAACGACTCCCGAAGCGGCCTTTCCATCGCGATCGTCGTCGGAGCCACTGCCCGGGGTCTCATCTTCTCCGATCGAGCCACCCCTGTGGCTCAGCCCTCAGGAAACTTCTCAACCGGCTCCCCCACAGGTTTTACCCCCCAGTTCAGAGAATCAGGCGGCGCCACTGGTGAATTCTCCCCATGAGACCGCTGACAATCTTTCCCCCGCCCCGAGAGTCGGTGCCCCGTCCCCAGCCCCATCGTCGGACGTCCCGCGGCCTGAGATCGCCGGACACGAGCCAGACCGGCTGGTATTACCGGTGGATCACGCGATGGGGCGGGACTACGATGGCCTCCCCGGCGACGACGGCATAACCCTCCTCCTGCAACCGGTTGACGCGCAGGGTGCGATCGCCCTTCAGCCTGCCACAGTCACTGTGGTTGCCATCGATCCGCAGGTGCGAGGTTCTGCGGCGAGAATTGCCCGCTGGGAACTCCAACCCGAAGAACTCCAAAGTTACCTCGTCAACCGACCCGAGATCCAGGGATATCTCCTGGAACTTCCCTGGCCCGACGCGCCTCCTCAGCACGACCATTTAAAAGTCTTTGTTCGGTATGAAACGGCGTCCGGCAAACGGTTGGAGAACCAGGTGGATGTGACCGTGCGGCTTGCCCATCAGTGACAACTCGAACCGGCATCCCTTGCCAATTGGGCGACCCGGCCGGATATTCTGCGGGGAGCCACAATGGAAAACTCAACCCCCAATGCTCTTCATACTTCGATGCACGTCTACCCCTGCTACCCGGGCGGTGGGATTTCGCGGGCGGCTTCTGGCGTCTTTGAATGCCGGTCCAGTCTGCACGGCAAAGAGTTCTGCCGATTTCTTCCCCGCCGTGCGCGGTGCACACAGTACGCACCGACGACACCCGTCATCTGTACCAACAGCAACCATCCCGGGTGAATACCCGGCGAATAAAACTGGGGTCGCGCGACCAGCCACCACGCGATTTCCCAGCCATCTTTGGTTCGCCGCCAGAGGTTCGATGTATCCTGCCCTGTCCCCTTTTGTGCCACACCGGTGCTTGTCAAACAGGAAAGAAGGCCTTCCCCCACCACAAGCACAGTGACACAAAGCAACGCCAGCACAATGAAATGCCGCACAGTGGTTCAGCCCTTTTCTGGAAAGACAATCGCAAGACGAGAAACTCGGGCGTGAAAGGCTCGCACGTTATTTCCCGAGCCTGCATCCATGAAAAGACGCCACGCAACTGCCATACCGCACCCCATTGGAATCGCTTGTGCTTGCGACAGAGCGGCGAGTTCCCGCACGAGAAGACGGGTTCGTAAATGCAAGACTCGCGCCAGAAGCGTTGCCTGAAATCAACACTCGAGCATTCGTGATTCCCCAAATGTTGCCGAGAGCCAGCGCTCGGGCTGCAAGCTGCGCCAGCAAAGTCTTGTTGTGGGATCGGCGCTTGTGGGATAAAATGGCGGGCCGCAAGGGAACTGGCCCGTGAGGGTCGCCTGACTCCGGCACGGATTTTCTCGTCATACGGAGAACTGGTCATGAAACCGATTTGCCCCTCCTGCCATCAAGAAATTCCGGTGGAAGATGTGGATCTGGATACAGGGTTGGGCCGGTGCCGGTACTGCAATGAGATCTTCGAGATTCCCGAGCTCGTCGAACATGTCAAGAAGCTTCAGGCCGCGCCAGCCAGTGCTGCCCCTAAAGTTCCGCCTGTCAAGCCTGCAGATAGCCGAATACGCCTGATCCGGAAAGACGATAAACTGCTGATCGACGTCCCGCCGTTGGGCTTGAGTGGTCCGGCGATTGGGCTTCTCTTGTTCAGTCTCTTCTGGCTGGGTTTTGTCGCTTTTTGGACTGCCGGTGCGCTCGGGCTTTTCTTCCATCCAGGTAAATTCCCCAAATGGGAAAATATTGCGTTCGCCCTGTTTTCCATCCCTTTCT
>NZ_JACIYL010000072.1 GCF_014359955.1 Thermogutta sp.
GCAGCATGCGGCAACAAGCGGCTTCCCCAAACACTCGTCTCATTGACGCACACCTTCACGGAGACGAGAGAATCTCGCCCACCATTTCATACCAGGTTCGCCGTGGGTATCGCGGTCCCAATCGTTCCCGAATCATTGCCTCGATCTGCTCACACGTGTGGGAGTAGTGCTTCTTGTCGTCAAAGCTGACCACTTCCAGCCCCAGGCAAGGTGTCATGTCACCGTCGAGCACATGTGTATAAGCGAAGATAAACCACTTCAGCCGCGGCATCGATTTTACAAAGGAAATAGAAGGCATCTGCCCGCAATGGGTCATCTTCAGCAATTCCAATCGCGGCAGCGTCGCCACATGGGCATGGTCGCTGATCTTCCGACACACATCCAATTCCAGCGCCCGCAGGGACTTGCAGCTCAACTCTCCGATCCGCTCCAGCTTTGTACAGTAGGAAAGACTCAGATACCGCAGCCGGCGAAATCGCTCCAGCCCGGCAAGCGAGTGAATCGGAGACCTTATAATCTCCAGGGAACAGAGATTAGGAAGGTGGGGCAAGTCGCTAAAGTCACGCGACCGAGGCCGAAAGGAGCGAATCTCCAAATCCACGAGATTCTGGTGCTCCTCCGGCCAGGAAATCCGCTTGTGCCACTGGATCCGCAACGATTCAAGATGCGGAAAGTTGCGCAGGTCAAGTGGTTGTTCGTTATCATCCACGCTCAGTAACCGCAGATTCTTCAGGCAGGAGAGAGCCGCAAGATCCAGATTCGGACTGTAGTTAATACAAATACGTGTTATCTCCGGGTAATCGCGGAGGAAATCCAACGTGTCCGCTCGAAAGCCGTGAGCGCGGCTGATGTAGAGGCCGTCCAGTTGCGCCTCCCGGAAATACGCCATACACTGCGGCAGCTCGTTGCTCTTGACTTCCAGAAGCCGCAAGAGACGGCCTCTCGTCCAATCGTTGAAGTTGACGATTTCAAATTTGCCAGATTCGTTTTGCTCAGCCATCGTTCTGTTGAAAAGCTAAAGTCGGACACGAATTCCTGGAAGCCGGTGCTTCCTTTCCGGTGAGCAAATCACCTCCGTCAGCGCACACGACCACCGCCACATCGGATATTCAGTACGGCGTTGAATATAAACGCTCAAAGCAAACTCTCATGAAACGGGAGTCTCATTCATCAGGAACCTCGTACTTGAGAAGCTCGCGGCGAAGATCCGCCTCCAAACGTTCGGGAGGCACCACGACCGCACTGAGTGTCGGCGTCGGAAAAACTGCCACGAAAATACCGTCGCCCTGCATACCGGGAGTCCAACTCTCGAGCCATTTGTCCAATGGGATGGAGCGCGGTTCAGCCCGCGCCCAGTCATCCGTAGCGCAAAGTTGTGCGTAGCGCGGATGTGGCCACACCGGTATACACTGCCTGTCCTGAGGATCACCCAGCATACACCACCCGTCCTCCCACAACCCCCACAGTTCCTCCATGTCCACCACCCGCTTCACAAAGTACTCGTATCTTTTGGCACCAGGCAAACGGATGAGACTTTCCACCTCTTTGTCAGTTGGTTTCCACGACATTAGCGCCGCCTCCCATGATGGCGTTGCACCAGGTGAAGATGAATGACCTCTCGACCGCTATACTTGTAACGTGTTCGTGTCTCGCTTCAACCTCCGTCCAATAAGCGAGTGGGCTCCGCGAAACGGCGGACACTGCGTAGCGCTCGCCGCTGGTGCGTGTTTTTTGTCTCAAAGCCGCCCCGACAACATGATACGAAACGACTTGGCCTGAGGCACGTACAGCCTGACTTCCTTCATGATCCACTCCCGTTTTCCCGCAGCCGTTGCCTTCCTTGTTCGCCCTGTGGCTGTGCTCAACCCACGCAACGGCGACAGTATGCCTGTGGTTTTCCGAGAACCTGCGGCAAGTACACGGTAAACGTGCAGCCCCTCCTGGTCCCTGATATCGTCGGGCCACAGATTCGGCAACTGTGTGACCTGCTCATTTTGGCCCCCTGGCGCTGCTTCATCTTGGGGTGCTGTTTTCCATGAGCGTCAGAAACCTGGCTGCATGTTTGTAGCCCTGGGCGGCCGACTGGCGAAGCCAGTACACGGCCTTCTCCAGGTCGTATATTCCTGACTCACCTCCCAAAAAGGCACGGCCAAGCTGATACTGGGCGTGCGCGTCACCTGCCTCAGCTTTCGGTTTGTGGAATTCAACGCGGTCGTTTTCCAGATCAAACTCCCAATAGTCGGGCAATTCGGATCGCCGTGTGTAGAGCCGCAAGCGATGAGAGCTCTCCCAAATCAATTTACCGCAGATTGTGTTAAGCATTTGCGTATTCGTACCGCGCCAGCGGGCAAACACCTTTCGGCGCACATCCCCGGTCTTCACATCCTCGATCACGAAGCTCAGTTCCGCACCGTCCAGATCGTAATGTACGTGAACCCGAGCACGGACTTTCCTGTGCCTGTCCCATGCCGTGTTGCCCCAGGGGCGGTCGAACATGATTCCCCCAGCCACGATGCGCTGGTAAACGGCATCAAAATAGCGCTCATCCCAGCCGTACTGGTCGGCATAATGCATGTATGCTTGACGGATGTGATCCAGGAAGAACTTCTTCTTCTCGAATGCCGAAGCACACTCTGCGAATCGCGCTGCGTCGTAGTGGGAGAAGACGGAAAGAATCCCCTCCAGCTCAATCCAAACTTTCAGGTGCTTGTCGGCCTGGAGCGTGTATATCAACTGCAAGCACGAAATTCCCCGAGAAGGCGTTTTTTTGAACTCGACTTCCAACAGCTCGAAAACGCAACCCACATCAGGAAGGTGAACGCGGGAATAATCAAACCCCTCGTCAATGTTATACCGAAAATAGCGAAAGTATTTCGGTTGCGTCATAAGTCTTTACCGGTACTCATTGGTATCTGCAATGGAGCGAATCTTTCCGGGGGATCTCTCCGTCCTCAGTCGTTGAGGCGATTCATGAATCGCCCCCACCATCCGCCTGACTCATCCCCATGTCGTCGCTACCACTGGCAGCGGCGCGGACCTCGGCAAGGACTTGCAGGGACGCGAGTTTCAGCCCGGACGCACCTCCCTGTCAGGTCTGCTTACCAACGCTGGATAATCTTTCTCCTGTCGCCATGCCCTGTCTGCCTCGTGGATCAAGCAGTCCCGCACCGGCCGGCGCCTTGCGACTACTTATCCAGCGGAACGCTTGCCTGGCCTGCCGGTCCGTTCCAGCCGGAAGACAAGCTTGTCGAAGTTGGTGTCGAACCCAATATCGTTACACCGGTACCGCCACCCGTTGGCAAGCTCTTCAACCAGCATTCCCGATGTCCACGCCTGAGACTGACGACCGTTGCCAGCGTCCCATATGTTGTACAGCCATAAAATGTTCTCCTCCGTGCGACACTGTATGAGCACTTCCCGAGGTGCTGTGTCGTACCACAGCTCCGCGCTGGGACACTTCACATTATTGATGACCACAACCTGATCGGTAGCCAGCCAAACGCCCTGCCGCCAAGGCGAATTTGTACTCTCAAAGACAAGTTTCAGTACTTCCCGATCCGCCACGGAGATCACTTCGATCAGCACCACATCCGAGCGGCCTTGTTCAGCAAAGCCACTGCTATAAATCCGCTCATTAGGCAAATATTCCTTTCCTCTTGGCGTTCGCATTGTGATCCCCCTCTCAATCGCAAACCGTCGTCAGGGTGGTACGTGGGATGCTCGCGTACTCCCCCGGTCAACTTTAGGACAGATTATCTGGGCCATGCGATCCGGGCTGTCAGCGTTTCACGGTGCGACGAAATGTCGCGGAAACAATTCATTGGACAACGGGCGTCTATCCTGCTTCTCGCAATCCAAATTCTTCTGAAAAATTATCCCAGCCGACTTTTGACTGCCATTTGCTTCCAGCAACGGCCTCATAGCACCAGCGCGTAATTTACCTTGCTCGATGCACCGCAAAAACTATAATCCAGCACGGTGTTCGGCTGTACATGATAGACATGCTTGCCGGCAATTTCCAGGTTGTAGACGGCCTGCGGGCCGGGCCGTGGCAGGGCGGCAATCACCCAGGCAAACCGGCCACGAGGCCCTTCCGGCCTGTAAGTTGCAACCCCAGCTCAGTCGAACTGTTCGAAGACGGAACTTCAAGCCTCAACTCCGGAAGTGTGAGAAGGGACTGTGCGGTCTGGGAGAAACCACGAGTTGCGACCGTGGCCTATGATTCTCGCAGGTAATTGATTATCCACTCAGCAAAAGATTCACCTTCTGTGATTGGATCTTGATTTGGCCCCTGTTCATGGTCCCAGAAGACGACAGGACACTCGCCATTAACCATTCGCTCCGTTGCCAAGCAGTAATGATTCCCCGCTCCGTCGTTTAGCACTGGAACCAGAGAATGAGGGATGCGTGGTTCCATGGTTGTGCGTTCAACCAGGGTATTTCTGATCAAGTGAAGATGATGCGGCACGTCGGCACCAAGCCCGTAAAACTCGTTGAACCCGATGACAGCCCACCCGTAACGACGGAGGAAGGCGCGATAGCTTTCAGGAAACGATACTCCCAGCGTTGCCTCGGCAACACGAATGTCATCCGGAGACGCTCCCACACCGACCGACTTATCGGCAACGTTATCAATGACCTGGTACATCGCTTCGATCATCACGGCGATTTCTCCTTTGCCGGGAGATTAGTTTGGATGACCAGCTTTATAGCTAAACGATGCTTGGTTCGTGTCATAAACTCGAAACCATCAAAGGTGTTTGTGCCACCATCTGCCAAAGCACGGCGATGATGGATCTGCATCGGGAAGCCATCTTCACCGATCGGCGATTGCCCTTGTCGCATGCGTTCCAACTGCTCAGAAGTGTATTTGTGGGCATTTTTCTTCGCTTCCTCCATCCGGGCCTTGGGCCTCATCTTGTTGAATTCAACACGACGCGCCTTCAAGGCCTCGCCGGTCACTCTTCTTGGGCCCTTCCCATACGAATTATGGACGATAATGCCATCGGGGGAAACGTGGTAGACGTGTTCGCCGGCTACCTCGATATTGAAGACGGCGTGCGGGGTACTCCGGGGTGACAGTCCGCAAACCGTTACCGGCAAACGGCGGAAAATCGGTCTGCCTGCAAGTTGTCAGCGAAGCAAGGACATTCTGCCGGTGCACAGATGAATAAACCGCCGATGCCAGCTCGTGTACGCCTTCCAAAAGACCTGCCACGTTACGTGGCGTCATTTTGTGGCGGACGGTGAATCAGCTTGATCCTGATCTGGGCCCCGTCGGGCACGTCGCGAATTTGACGCGCCAGACTCCCGCGGAACCGCATTCCCTCGACATCGTTCACGGAGTATAGGTTTTCGACCTCATACCCGCCACCCAGGACAAACGGGAGCTTCGGCGCCAGACGTTCTCCTGCCGGCAGTGTGCCGTGCTTTGCTTGCCACTGCTGCAACAGCGGATATCCAGTCCAGTATTCCGGGTTGCCTACCACCAGCCGGGCCCACTCATCGAGAGATTCAGCGATAAACTCAAGATCGCCCGTTTCTGCGTCAAAAAACCAAACCCCACCACTGCGGATCGCAAACTGGTTTCCAAACACGTCTTCCGCAAAGAAAATCACCTCGCCCAAATCTGCGTGATATTCTTCCTTCCACAGGCCCGCCTCATTCCACTGGATGACTCCCAGCGGAGGGCGCTCATGACTCAACGGTCGCACCAATAGGGCTGACTGGTACGCGAAAAAACCGTTTCGCTGATGTAACAGGGCAGCTAATTCTTCGGCCAGGTGGGACAAAGAGCGCAAGTGATCTTCCGGCCCAAAGCTACGATCGAGCGGTGCTGCAATCGCCTGGCCGGCAATGGCAAGCAGGTCTGTTAGCGACATTGGCCCGCCTCATTTGGAGTGGCTTGGATGGTTGACGATCCTTACAACGACCCGTTCCTTATTCGGTACGTCTCAAAGTTGGGTGCCAATCTGGGCTCCGACAAATCGGGTATTGCCCGACGGAATCACCCAAACACTCCATTGGATTATCTGCTCCCCGTAATGCGCCTGAGGGAACTTCATCCAGATCAAAGCGAGATACCCCCGACTTGCTCTGCAACGCACGGAGGCGATCCCTTCGCGGCCACGCAAGCCACACATGAGCAGCATGCGGCAACAAGCGGCTTCCCCAAACACTCGTCTCATTGACGCACACCTTCACGGAGACGAGAGAATCTCGCCCACCATTTCCCACCAGGTTCGCCGGGGGTATCGCGGTCCCAATCGTTCCCGAATCATCGTCTGGATCTGCTCACACGTGTGGGAGTAGTGCTTCTTGTCGTCAAAGCTGACCATTTCCAGCCCCAGGCAAGGCGTCATGTCACCGTCGAGCACGCCTGTATAAGCGAAAATAAACCACTTCAGCCGCGGCATCGAACGCACAAAGGCAATCGACGGCATCTGCCCGCAATGAGTCATTTTCAGCAATTCCAATCGCGGCAGCGTGGCCACATGGGCATGGTCGCTGATCTTCCGACACACATCCAATTCCAGCGCCCGCAGGGACTCGCAGCTCAACTCTCCGATCCGCTCTAGCTTTGTACAGTACGCAAGGTTCAGATACCGCAGTCGGCCAAACCTCTCCAGCCCGGCAAGCGAATGAATCGGCGATTGGATTACCTGTAACGACTTCAGGCTGGGAAACTCCGGCAGTTCCGTGAAGTCCTTGCTCTTGGGCCTGTACCTGGATATTGACAGGTGCTCGAGCGTTTCCAGGCGGTTGGGCCATGCGATGTTTCTGTCCCAGTCAATAACCAGGCTTCGCAGGTGCGGGAACCATGACAGGTCGAGGGGCTGCTGATTGTCTTCGATCCACAGGTGACGCAATTGTTTAAGGTATGCCAGGCCTCCAATCTGGAGACTGTCCGCGTGGCGGATTTCCAGTCTCTGGATGTCGGGATAATCTTTCAGGAAATTGAGATCCCTCCGCGTAAAACCGTGGGCGCCGCTTATGTAAAGACCGTCGAAGTGCTCCCGGTAATACCGCTCCATGCACTTGCGCAATGACTGGGACCTGACCACGAGATAGCGCAATTTGGGACCACCCATGTACTCGCAACATTCGAAATAGTCGGACGGTTCCCAAGAGAAATCGCCATCTGCTACAATCATCGTCTGGTATCTTCCGCGACAGGTGATTTGAACAGGCACACCTCCACCCGGCCAGTACGAAGCCTCGTCAGACACGACAGGCCGACCCTTGGAGAGATCTGCCTGTCAGGTCCGCTTCTCCACGTTGGATCATCCATCTCATTTCACCGGGCACGCCAAGCACGTACCGGTAGGGGCAATTCATGAGTGGGCCCCTACCTCGCTCCCACAACTTCGCCCATGCGCTATGTCTTGTGCCGACGGCTTATCGTTGCTCCTACCGATGCTGATGCGTTTCACCAGTCCAGGCGTGTTCAAACTCCAGAGTTTATCACGCCACCTCCAGAATCAGCTCCGTGCCGTCATAGTAACCCTCTCCGTCTGCCTGTAAATAGCCCTCGTACGTGGAAAAAAGCCATTCCCACAAAGGATCTATCTTTTGGAGAGTCGCCTCCGTCCCACAATTTCCGAAGATTACCTGCACGGCTATGATCGCGCGGGCTTTGCGGAGAGCCTGTCTTACCTTCCGGGCGTTTTCCCCGGGAATATCCTCGATTTCCTCTAACAGCTCCTCCCTTTCTTCTTCGAATAGATCCTCCCCGGGGACGTTAATTTCCACAACGCCGTAGACCCGGCCCCCGTACGCCAACTTGCCGTTGCGGAGACTGTAGCGCGGGTCGCGGGAGGCCAGTGCCGTTTCGATTCGCGAGAGCGACACATCTCCCTCACCCACCACGATATACCGCATGTAGTAGCTCATTGGCCGTGCCTTTCCGCGCCCTGCCGGACTATCGCATTTTTCCTGTCACCTCAACCGGACCAGCAGTGCAACGCTGATCGATATCTATGCGGACGTTTTTTACACCGGACATCAGAGGTATTCGTCGTCGAAGTTGAATCCGCCAACTATTGTCTCTGGGTGCCACCAGACCGAATATCCCTATGAAAAGGTTTTTAACATCTCAAGCCAACTGCATAGCTACGAGTGCCGCCCGTGCGATGTCCCGACAGCAGTAAACCACCCAGCGGAAAATGCGCTCTATCTTGCGATAAGGCACGTCCCTACCACTTATCGCAACGATTCCCACAAAAAGGTGGTGGAATCCTCGCGGATCATTTTTTCGTTTTGTACGGGTTGAATGCTCGAGCGAGTTTCCTATAGATCTGAAAATATTCGGTATGTTCGATAATTTCGCCGGTGTTACAACATTCAACTTTGTTGACAATTCCAAGGCTTGGATATTTCGGATAGAAAAGAATAATCATACCATTGAGCGAGCAGAAACTGTCTGGATTACCTACCGCACTCACATCTATATTTCCACTAATGACCTTGCTCATCACAAAGAACTGCCAATTCTCCTCCGTAGCCACGGCCGGTAGCTCTTCGATGGCGTAATAGCTCACCTGCGGCTCGTAGGTCTTGTCGCGCTTTACCCGTATGACGTTTACGAGCACATAGGGGGCCCATTGTTCAGGAAGTCCTGCCTGAAGTGCCTGAACCACCTGCTCGCCGGTAGCGCGAAAATCGAAGACCCGCCCTCGCCCGAGGCGGTACCAGTTCTCTATGTCCCAGATCACCCTGGCCACTGACTCCCTCCCGCAAATTCATACGGCCCGTCTTCCACCCCGGGGTTGTTCCACCGCAGCTTACAAAAAGAGAGCTTGATGCTGTATTGACTTCCGCTTTTCCATGGGTCTGTCTGGGCGACCGCCAGTTTACTTCGGAGCACCCCCGCGATCAACCCATCGAAAGCTCAGGGGATATCCAACCTTGATGGCTCTATAGAAGTCAAAGGCTCGATCTCTTGTAGCGGCAATCCGTCAATTGGCCCTATCGTCAGCTAAGTGCGACCCGGGAGTGACCAGCCCGTCAGGTTCCACACAGGGTGAATCTTACTCCCAGGCACACTGTTCTCGGCATCCCTCCCTCCTGCCAGGGGCGGAAACACAACTCGGGATGAGTCGGTTGTTACTGGGATACCCAACCGAGCGGCGGCGCGATAAATTGAGCGTTTTCAGGGGCGATTACCGGAACCCGCACAGGCTTCTGAATTTCCCAGTCTGTAAGATTAACGCAACTTCCGGTCTTGACCAGCCATGGATGACATTTTGCAACAACTCAGGCACGACCTCGAAGCCGCTCAGGACTCCAAACAACTGGAGCAGGTGCGCATCAAGTATCTCGGGCGGAAGGGTGTGATCACGACCCTTGCCAAAAGCACCGATTTCAGTCGTTTGTCGCCGGAGGAAAAACGAAGTTTCGGCCAGCGGTTGAACACCCTCAAGTCGGAAGCCGAACGGCTCCTTGCCGAGGCCACAGCCCGGATCCAGGCACTGGAGAAAGACCGCGTGCGGCGAATCGCCGGCCTGGACCTCTCGCTTCCCTCGATCGACCGCCGCATGGGAAGCATCCACCCCATTGCACTTGTTCAGATGGAACTGGAAGAGATTTTTCAGGGGATGGGCTTCCGCGTCCTTACCGGATACGAAGTCGAGCTGGAATATTACAATTTTGACGCTCTCAATATCCCGCCGGACCATCCTGCACGCGATATGCAGGATACGTTCTGGCTGGATAACGGAATGCTCCTGCGGACGCACACTTCCGCCAACCAGGTTCGCGCGCTGGAAACGTACGGCGTGCCCCTGCGAGCGATCTTTCCCGGGCGGTGCTTTCGGAACGAGGCCATTGATGCCAGTCACGAGAACACTTTCTACCAACTCGAAGGCCTGCTCGTCGATCGCGATATTTCCGTCGCTCATCTCATCGCCGTCATGAAGACCCTGTTAAGCCAGGTCTTCCGGCGTGAGGTGACCGTCCGGCTGCGGCCTGGATTTTTCCCTTTCGTGGAACCGGGTTTTGAACTCGACGTGCAGTGCCTCATTTGCGGGGGAAAAGGATGCCCCACATGCAAACAAACAGGCTGGATCGAGCTGATCCCCTGTGGGTTGGTCCATCCTAAAGTCCTCGAATTCGGCCGTGTTGATCCACAGATGTACAGTGGCTTTGCCTTCGGCATGGGGTTGACGCGTCTGGCCATGATGAAATACGGCATTCCCGATATCC
>NZ_JACIYL010000720.1 GCF_014359955.1 Thermogutta sp.
GATCGCGCCATCTTCGATCGTCCAGGTGCCGACCCCAATAGTGTGCCACCCTTTAAAGGTTTTTCCGTCCCAGAGAGGTTTCCATTTTCCGCGGAATTCCTCCGCCCGAACACACGTGACATAAAGCAAATTGAGGGAAACAGCCAGCACAAACATTCCAGTTACTGTGGCAAGTAGCTTTTTCATGGGGCATCCTCCTCCTGCTGCTTTCTCTGGAGCGAACCAAGCGTTTGAGAAATTCACATTCGGGCACCATCGTGACCGTTCGGCCAATATCACAGTAATCCCGGCGTGGCGCGGGGTCAATCGTTCGGTGCTGAGGGGAACTCCACTGGCGTTTGTCATCCGGGGTTGGTCGTGAGGGAAGGATCGGGAAGGTGTCACCCCGACGCGTGGGAAGTCGATGGTTTTCCCAGTGAACTTTGCGCGCAATACTTCAGGCCGAAGATGCCATGGGTCGAGCATTTCTCATGCCTGACGGAATTTGCCGAAAAGTTCCTGCCGTGCGGTTGGACCTTACCGCGCTATAGATATCATTGGGAGGTTCTGGGTGCACAATGGTGTCACAGGTTGACAGAAAGAAGGGGAGTTTTAAAGGGGTGCCGGGTCGGTCGCCGAATTGACCTTTTCGGAGGAGTATCGCAATGAAGAAATGCTTGAGGATGTCCGGCCTTTTGCCGAGGGTGCTGGCATTGACACTGGCCTGGGTATGTCAGGGTGATGGGGGGACATATGCTTCGGAGACGGAAAACAAGCCGTCCGGCAAATACAACGTTTTGATGATCGCGGTGGACGATCTGCGACCGGAAGCGGGATGTTATGGGGTGCCCATCATCAAGACGCCTCACATCGACGCGCTCGCCTCTCAGGGTTTGCTTTTCAACCGAGCATATTGCCAGCAGGCGGTGTGCAGTCCTTCGCGAACGTCGCTCCTCCTGGGGCGCCGACCGGACACGACCCGGGTGTACGACCTGCAAACGCATTTCCGGAAAAGGCTCCCGGACGTGATTACGCTCCCGCAGTACTTCAAAAACCATGGCTACCATACGCAGGGGCTGAGCAAGATTTATCACGGTGGGCTGGACGACCCTGCGAGTTGGAGCGTTCCTCACTGGTCCCCGAGTAAGCCGATGTATGGGAAGCCAGAGACGCTGGCAGACGTGAATCGGCGTCGGGAAGAGATGCGAAAGAAAGAGGGACCAGCCACGCGGGTGTTGGAGAAGGATCCAAAAACGGGAATACCACTCCGAGTATCGGCACCCCGGTATCGGGTGTATGGCCCGGCGTGGGAAGACCCCGATGTGCCCGATGATGCGCTTCCAGACGGCGAGACGACCAACCGTGCCATCGAACTCTTGAGGGAACTCAAAGATCGCAGGTTCTTTCTGGCAGTCGGCTATTTAAAGCCGCATCTTCCGTTTGTGGCGCCCAAAAAATACTATGATCTTTATCGAAAAGACGAAATTCCCCTGGCGCCGAATCCCTTTCCGCCCGAGGATTGCCCTCCTATCGCCCTGACTAATTGGGGGGAACTTCGCGCTTATCAGGGGATTCCTGCCACCGGCCCTCTTCCCGAATCGATGGCACGCGATCTGGTACACGGGTATTATGCGGCGACCAGCTACGTCGATGCCCAAATCGGTCGTCTGCTGGCCGAAGTGGATCGCCTCGGCTTGCGGGATTCAACCATTGTCGTGTTGTGGGGCGATCACGGGTGGCACCTCGGTGATCACGGGCTGTGGTGTAAACACACGAACTTCGAGAGCGCGACCCGCAGCCTCCTGATTTTCCGGGTACCCGGCCAGCCTCATCCCGGGTCCAAGACCGATGCGCTCGTCGAATTCGTCGATATTTATCCGACGTTGTGCGAACTCTGTGGCCTGCCGATTCCGGAGGGACTGGAAGGAACCAGCCTCGTTCCGCTTTTCGAGAATCCTGACCGTCCCTGGAAAAAGGCTGCTTTCAGCCAATATCCGCGGGGGAAAGTGATGGGCTACTCCATGCGGACAGACCGCTACCGCTACACCGAGTGGCGACCGTCGGCCGGAGGACAGCCTGTGGCGGTCGAACTGTACGACCACGTCACAGACCCACAGGAAAACGTCAACCTGGCAGGGCGACCGGAATACAAACAACTGGTCGCTCAGCTCCACCAGCAGCTTGAAGCCGGCTGGCAAGCAGCAAAGCCCGAACAGTGACGTCGCGTCCTGGGCCCGAGATTGCCGATCGGCCGCACAACGCGATGCGACCGTGACGACTGGGCT
>NZ_JACIYL010000721.1 GCF_014359955.1 Thermogutta sp.
GCAACGACTGGATCGAGCGTCTTGACGAGTACATTCTCAACAGTCTTGCCGCGTGGGGCGTGCGTCCTCTTTCTCGGGCCAAACTGAATACGGAAACGCCGGGTGCCGCCATTGATCGGTTATCGATTCTCGCTCTTCGCATTTATCATATGGAGGAGCAAACACAGCGCACCGACGTGGATGACGAGCATCGGGACCGGGCCAGGGCAAAGTTGAGCATCCTGTACCAGCAGCACGAAGACCTCAGCACGGCCCTGGCCGATCTCCTGGCGGATCTTTTCTCCGGCAAACGGGTGATGAAAGTCTATCGCCAGTTCAAGATGTACAATGATCCGGCCTACAACCCGTATTTGTCCCAGCGGCGTCCGGCTGCCTGAGCCGTCCCTTCACTGACCTGCATCATGAGGGACACTTGAAGACGCCTCTTACGCCGCGATTGGGCTTCACGGAAATTCACGAAAAACTGTGCTCTGGTCCAGGGAATTTCCCCTCCTGAACCTCTTGGATGTACTGCCGAAGCGCCTGGGTGATGATCTCCCCCAAATTGACGTACTGTTTGGCATGTTTGGGCCTGCGCCCCCCGGCGGCGAAACCAAGCAGATCGTGGAACACGAGAATCTGGCCATCACACTGGGGGCCTGCACCGATGCCGATCGTGGGAATCTCCAGACCGGCGGTGATTTCGGCAGCGATCTCGACCGGGATACATTCGAGAATCACCGCAAAAGCCCCTGCCTGTTGAACAGCCTGGGCATCGGCGAGTAAACGTTCTCGATCCCTTTCCACGCGGTATCCACCGGCAGTTCGAACAGCCTGCGGGCGAAGGCCCAAATGAGCCAGCACCGGGATCCCCGCCTGTACCAGCGCTGCGATGAGCTCTGCCTGCTCCCGCCCCCCTTCCAGCTTGACTGCCTGCGCGCCGGTTTCCTTGAGAATCCGCCCTGCGTTGATCAGAGCGTCCCGCACTCCCGTCTGATAGCTCATAAACGGCATGTCCACCACGACAAGCGCGCGACGCACCGCCCGGCATACCATGTCCGCATGATAGATCATCTGTTCCAGCGTGACGGGCAGTGTTGTGCTCTTTCCCTGGACGACCATGCCCACGCTGTCGCCGACGAGAATTCCATCCACACCGGCCAGGTCGGCCAGCGCAGCCGACGGAAAATCGTACGCCGTGACCATGGTGATTTTTCGGCCGGCGCGCTTCAACCCTGAGAATTTCGGCACCGTTAAAGGAGCGGTATCACTGCTCATCGTCGCGAGGCAACGTTGGTTCAAACAAAAAGTGCGGTCCCGTTTTCCGGAGCTACCTCAGGACGCACTTCCCGACGTGTACGAAACCGAAGAGTTGGCCTCCGGGATGACCAGCTCCGGCCCATCCATGCTCTGGCTCTGGGAAACCGCCGTCTCTTTGAGAAGCCGTTGAACTTCTGCTTCGATCCGCTCGGGATCCGGTGTTTCCGCGTCCAATCCGAAAGTTGCCGCCAGCGCACCATCGCGGCCAAACAGTTTCAGATGGGGAAGAGCTCCACTGGCGATGTTGAATTTCGTGAATGCTTCTTCACCAATGCCGTATCGGCTGACCAATGCCCGCACATCGCCCGTCGCCCCGTGTTTGATGAGGACGCCTTTGACTTCGTCAACCTTCTGCGGATCGCTGATATCATCGATCGCCACGGTCACAACCACCAGTCCCTGCGAGGCATATTTTTTGGCAAGCTCGAGGGTATGGGGTAACAGCTCCATGCAGGGCATACACCACGTCCCCCAAAAATCGACGAGGACGACTTTTCCCTTGTTTTCCTTGAGAATCGCGTCCAGATCCTTTTCGTCCCCTACCTCGACGACCAGGTCAGGCAGTTTCACAGCCGTTTGCTTCGCTTCCGCCGATGGTTGCTGGGCCTCGGTTTTCGCTGGGTTTTCATTCTTCGAAGCCTGGCACCCCAAAAGAGCAAGGACGACAACGGGCATCAAGATCGCAAGGATACTGCGGGAGAATTTCATGTCGGGGCCTCCGTCGGGACATTCCCCAGAAACGCTTCAATGCACGAAACCAGACGGCATCCTTGTCACCGCGTGCCACCATTATCGTGGGGTCAGCAGCGTGGTTCTCCACTCCACAATAAGCTATCTGCCTCATTATTGACGCTGCTGTTAGGCCGATCAAGCCGCGAAGTGGACTGCAAGACGTGCCAAGGCCGAGCCATTCCGATTTTTGCAAAAACCTATGACTCATCGACCGCCGTTGATCG
>NZ_JACIYL010000722.1 GCF_014359955.1 Thermogutta sp.
GAGGACTTCGTGATAAAGCCCCTCATACAGCCGTAATGTCTTGTCGGTGGCGGCTGCGCGTTCGTAAAAGAGTTGGGCACCTTTTGCGGAAGAGAGTTTGTCGCCTGTGCCTTGCAATAGGAGGAAAGGCGTTTCGAACTCGGCCGCGGCCTGCTGCAGTTTTTCCTGGAGAGCGATGAGTTCCAGGCCGGTCCGAAGCGGGAAACGCCCCCGATAAACGAGAGGGTCTTCGCGAAGGGCTTTCAGAATCGCTGGATCCCGCGATACCGCATGCTGACCGAACCGCCTCGCCGTTTTCAATTGAACGAGGCGAATGTTCGGAAAAGCCTTCACCAAAAATCGTCCCAGCCCGACTAACCACTGCGGTATTCGAACAGCAATGACAACAGGAGGAGCACTGAGAATGACGCCGCTGACGCGGGGACGCCGGGTGGCACACCACAGGATGATCAGTCCGGCCCCCATGCTGTGTCCGAAAAGAAAGTCCGGCACCCGGCCGGCCTCGCGGAGTTGCTCACTGACGTCGTCCAGGTCTTCGAGATACTGATCGAAATCGCGGACGCTGACCCTTGGACCTTCCGACCGTCCGTGGCCCCGCAGATCAATCATTTCCAAACTGTACCCGTGGGCCGTCAACTGGCGGGCGAACCACTCATATCTGCCGCAGTGCTCAAGGATCCCGTGCAATCCGAAAATGCGGGCGCGGGGCGGAGACTCGGCTGGTTCCCAGAGGCGTCCGGTCAGCCGGGTGCCATCCCGGGTTATCCACGTCGTGTCCACGGTAAAGTCAAAACGCTGATGCACGAGTGATCCCGCTTCTTGACGCCTCCTTCACAACAATTTCAGCTCGCGGATGAGTGTTTCCGCCTGGTGATCCGTCTGGATCCACCGGTCCACACCGTGCGGACCGATGGTCACCTGCAATTCAGCGGGACTTCGCGATCCGAGGGCGATCACTTTGACACCCCGCAATTCTGGATTATCCCGGATCTCACGCAGCGTCCGTGCGGTGTCACACGGTGTTTTTCGGGTGGGGAGAGGCTGATCAAAGTCGAAGATGATCAGATCGGGACGCGCATGCTTCGCTAGATAATCCAGGGCCTGGCACCCATTGGGTACAATTTTCACTTTGAATCCCGCGCGTTCCAGCACAGCCGCGATGGGACGCCGGCTTTTCTTGACGTTCTGAACAACCAGCGCCAGCCGCTCCTGCTGTGCGGGAGTGCTCTGCACGGAACAATCCACCTTTCCAGCGGCCACCGCTTGCCGAGTTTCATGAAGGTGGAACAGAGCCTTCTGAATCGTTTGACGGGCCAGTTCAACGTTGCCCTGGGTCAATTGGGCGTCTGCATACTCCAGGGCCACGACCACGCAATCCAGGATTCTCTCGTACGCATCCCGTGCCTTGAGCTGGGACTCACTGGTTGAGGAATCACCACGTTGAGATCCGGCGGTTCGCAAAGGGGGAGCCTGAGCGGAAGTCTGCGGGGTGGCGCTCATCTCTTGCTGGAACGTCTCCAGCAATTCTTCGCGGAGCACAGGCACCTCCGGCGGCGCATCAATTCCCAACCTCACGGTGGATCCCGAAATCCGCACCACCCGAATAGACGTGTGCACGGTGGGAAGTACAATCCGTTCGTTTTCTCGGCGGGTCAGCACTAACATGACGTCCTCCTTTCCTTGGTTTGGCGTCCACAGAACGATGTCACATCGTACTGGACGGCTTCACCCCGTTTGCTGTGACAAGCCTGGGGTGGTGGTTGTCAAAGTTTCGTGGTGTCATTACGGGGCTTTCGGGCGTTCGGTTCTGGAAAACAATTTCAAAACAGTCTGAATGTTCGCGCGGACAACAGACGCAACACGGCCTGGCACTCGCCGTCGGCTTATCTTCTGGGGACTCAGGGGAAACGATTCTTACGGCAAATCGCCGTTTCCAACCTTACCGCCTGCCGACGCGCCGCAACAGCCTGCCTGCCCTTCCAGAACTCTCACCGCGCTCAGACTGCAAAACGGAATATCCGGCTTGCCCTGCCGCCGGACGATCCACTGTCATCCTGACGAGAAAACCATGTAAGGGGACGTCCTTGTCCGTGATCAATTGCTTTTTTAGCAATTTTTCAGAAGTCGGCCAAGATCAATTTTCGATCGAACCACAAGACAAGACCGACGAGCCGACTACCCGACAAAAGAGGCCTCAAAAACTGGCCAGGGCGTCAGATTCCGTCTTAAAAATCTGGAAGATTGTGTCAAATC
>NZ_JACIYL010000723.1 GCF_014359955.1 Thermogutta sp.
GGGCGACATGCAGGTGGGCCACCTGCGGCAGCGTTACCTGTGGGGCCCGGCTGTGGACCAAATTTTGGCCGAGGAAGCCGTTGACGGCGGCACGGCCGACCTTGTACAGTGGACGCTGACGGACCACCTGAACACCGTCCGGGATATTGCCAAGTACGACCCGCAGACGGGGGCCACCACCGTGGTCAACCACCTGGTCTATGACGCCTTCGGCAAGGTCACGTCGGAGACGAGCCCGGCGGTGGATTCTTTATTCCTGTTTACTGCCCGACCCTTCGACGAAGACACCCAACTCCAAAACAACCTGAACCGCTGGTACGATGCTTCTGTCGGCCGCTGGCTGAGCGAGGACCCGATTGGTTTTGATGCGGGTGACGGGAATCTGTATCGGTATGTGGGGAACTCGCCTATCACGTCGCTTGATCCAAGTGGACGGGCTTGCCTAGTATACTACATTTGCTTTTATGTATCGCAGCAGCGCTTGGATTGGAATACGGTTCGGTGTCACTACCGTTGTACGATAGATACGACAAAAGGTGGCCAACACGGTGATCCGCCGGGCACCCGGACTTTCGGGACCGGGGCCGTGGATTGCCATGACCCGCGGCTGAGGTTCCACCACAACATCTCGGACTACCGAAACAGATTCGATCTTGTTGGCGAATGCAATTGTGTGCAGACATTTCGGACCTCAAAACTGTTTGACGAATGGAGCAATCCGTTTCGGGATTGCAGCCGGTCTGAGTGCAAGCGCCAGGCCGCCGAGGCTTTGAGAGCGCTTGAGCAGGTATGCCGGCTTTTGCCGCCGGGACCGCAACGGACGATGTGTAAGGCTGCGGCAAAGATTGAACGGGAGGTGATCAATGAATTGTGTGACCAATGCAGCAGGCCATAGAACAGCAATGGGCAAGATGACGTGGAATGCACTTCGCACGGGGATGTTTGTGTTTACGGGGGTTATCTGTGTGATATTTGCGGGATGCCAAAGTGAAGAAGAAGAGGATCCGCTTGTAAAGGGGTTGCGTGAAATCGCGCCTCCGTCAGGAGCAGGTGTCAAGCGTTATTACTATCCGGACGGAACACTTTGGGAGGAGACACAGTGGGAGAATTACCTGCCCAAGGAACGCAGACTTTATGACCGGAATGGATCCTTAGCCTTTGTAGCGTTTTTCGATCAACCGCGGATTCTTAACGTGCGAATGAATTCGCGTGGAGAAATAACCCATATCAGTGAGAACGACAGGTATCTCCACTATGATGGATACACACTTCTTCTGGACAAAGGCCGGATCGTACGGATACAACTGTTTCGCAATGATGAGCTCATTTGGGAGTATGTTCCCGTGTACGAAGGGAGCGAGGATGCCGGTGATTGATTGAGTCGGAGCCCGTTTTACGGCGGGACGGCGGATTTGGTAGCGTGGACCTTGACCGACCACCTGAACACCGTCCGCGACATCGCGAAGTACGACTCGCAAACGGACATGACGACCGTGGTGAACCACTTGGTCTATGACGCCTTTGGCAGGGTGACGTCGGAGACTAACCCGGCGGTGGATTCGTTGTTCCTCTTCACCGCCCGGCCGTTCGACCCAGATACTCAGCTCCAAAACAACCTCAAACGCTGGTATGATGCTGGCGTCGGCCGCTGGCTGAGCGAAGACCCCATCGGCTTTGCCGCGGGTGATGGGAATTTGTACCGCTACCTAGGCAATGGACCGGTCCGCCAGATGGACCCCAATGGCTTGTTTCCTATTGTCTGCACGTGCGAGGCCATGGATATGATAGGCGGCGGCTACTTGTTTTCTTTCGATGTTGAGGCGGACTGGACAAACGGCGACGTCTACAGCACGTGCGGCTCGGCTTGTCACATAGATCCGCATCGCCTTGGGAGGCCAATTATAATAACCTTCAACGGTAAATGGCGCTATAAGCACAGCCCTCGTCGTTCGGTTGACATTGAAAGGATATGTGCAGAATTGGGGCAAAGTTCGGCGTGTACCAAAAGTGGATGCACTCAAGGTTGTTGTAAAGCGACCCTTTCGAAGCTACTTCAGCTTGCGGGCACGTTTACGGTGCCGCGAGGACGCGACGAATGCTTCCGGTGGGTCTCGTATTTTCCGATTGGAGAACTCGCGACTGGAAGCGCGAATTGCTTCTCCCTGACGGACGTTCGGTTCGCGTATCCCGTGGGCGTTCCATTTACGGACTGGGTGCTTCACCACTGCGCGATGTTCCTCGGATACCTCTTC
>NZ_JACIYL010000724.1 GCF_014359955.1 Thermogutta sp.
CTGGAATCCCGGACCGATTGCCCAGAGCAGGTTCACGGAGGAGGAGCGGCAGAAAATTCATTTCCCGCCCGGTGAGCGGTGATCGTGTGGGCGGTGGTAAGGAAACAGTTGCCGGGAAACCGCCGAAAAAATGACGGAAGGGAGCGATGGTTTCCGATTTTTAGAAAAAAGGGAGATGCTCGAATCATCAACAGCCCGCGGGTGGCTGAAGTCGGAGGATGGGAGCGGGGGTAAAGCGGGGCTTTGAGGTGGGAATAGGGGGTAGGGAGAAAAGGCTTGACGACGGTTGGAACGCAAGATAAGATTTAGACGGTGAAAGAGCCAATTCTCAGGTGGCGTCGTCAGACCTGGGGTTTCTTCGGGTGCGAACAGCCCTCTCTTGCTCGGAGAAGCACGGCGAACAGGCCGGAAAGGCTTCTCGTAGGTCGGCGGTGATGGTGGAACACCAGACTTGGTAGGATTCGGTATTAGGTGTCATTCCGGCCGATTTCTGGATAGCGGCAAACACCTGTGACCTGAAAGAATGGCGAATCGGGCTGCCTGAGGTTGACGCCGCAGCGAAGTGCCTGCAACCACACCGGCACTGATTCTTCGGATCCACTCGATGGTCGTGGCAGGTTTTTGGCTTTGCTGCGCGGGGGTGCGCGCCGGGTGAATGTCTGGTTTTGGCAGTCCGCCCGTTGAAGAGCCGGTAGCGCGCCGTGGTTGTGGTGGACTCTCCTTTTTCTCAATTGGTTGATTCTTGCAGGTTGCGCAGCAGCGCAAGGTCTCATTTGGTGGTTCGATGACACGAAAAAAGCGTACGGCCATGCGTTCCAAGAACGGACAAGCCCAGGCTTCTGACAGCAAGCTGGAGAAGAATGGGTCGAACGGAGCTCTCGTCCCTCAGGAACAGCAATCGACTTCCGTTCAGACCGTGGAGTCGGCGGAAAGCAACCTCTATGAAGGGGGTGGCGTTCTGGAGCTTCACCCCAGCGGGTACGGCTTTCTCCGTGATCCGGCGGCCAATTACGAGCGGCGGCTGACGGATCCGTTTGTTCCCGGCAGCATGATCGAGAAGTACGGCCTGAGGCAGGGTGTTTACATCAGAGGGTTGGTGCAGCCGGGCAAGAAGGGTCAGGGGCCGCGCCTGCGTGAAATCCACGATGTGGACGGAATTCCCCCGCAGGAATACCCCAAGGTCAAGAACTTTGATGAATTGACGCCCATCAACCCGGAGGAATGGCTGCGTTTGGAGACTGGTCCTGAGCCGATCACGACGCGGGTGATGGACCTGCTGACGCCGATCGGGAAGGGTCAGCGGGCGCTCATTGTGGCACCGCCTCGCACGGGAAAGACGGTGCTCCTCCAGCACATCAGTCTGGCGATTGCGCAGAATTATCCCGACATGAAGCTCATCATTCTGCTGATCGATGAGCGTCCCGAGGAAGTGACGGACTTCCGCCGGGTGTGCAAGGATGCGGAGGTGGTGGCCAGCAGCCTGGACTGTGAAATTGAAAGCCACGTGCGGCTGTCGCAGCTCATTGTGGAGCGGTGCAAGCGCCTCGCCGAGATGGGGAAGGACGTCTTCCTGCTGATGGATTCGATCACCCGGCTGGCGCGTGCCTTCAACAAGTGGGTGGGCAATACCGGCCGCACGATGACCGGCGGGATCGACGTCAAGGCGATGGATATCCCGAAGAAGCTGTTTGCGACGGCCCGGGCGTTTGAAGAGGGCGGATCGCTGACCATTGTGGCGACGGCCCTGATCGACACCGGCAGCCGGATGGATGAGCTGATCTTTCAGGAATTCAAAGGGACCGGCAATATGGAGCTGGTGCTGGACCGGCGGTTGGCGGACCGTCGCATCTGGCCGGCCATTGACATCACCCAGTCGGGGACGCGGCGGGAAGAAAAGCTGCTGCCGCCCGAGTATCTCAAGGCCGTGACAATCCTGCGGCGGATGCTGTCCACGATGAATCCGGTGGAGGCGATGGAGCAGCTCACGCAGAAGCTGGCCAAGTACAAATCCAACCAGGAGTTCATCGAGTTGATCGCCGGGGCCCAGGCCCACGCGGCGGGGTGAAACGGGCGGATCTTTACACGGCAAGATCAAACGGCAGATCGGTGATATCGCGCAAGCGATGGGCTGAGATCAAATCATTGAGCAGTTCTTCCTGGTCTTCCAGGCCGCAATCGTGACAGGCCTGGCGGAGCTCCGGCAAGGCGATGTGATAAACGCAATCGAGATCGCCGGTTCCATAGGCCAGGG
>NZ_JACIYL010000725.1 GCF_014359955.1 Thermogutta sp.
CGGGTTTCCCAACCGGATCGCTAGAAAGGCTATTTTGACGGACGGTCTTCCGGCTCGTCTACCAGGATTTCATCACTGGGATCAAATTTGGGCACCACGATGTTGAGGATCACCATCCGTCCAACCGCACGATGAACCACACCGGGGGGAATGACAACACAGAGTCCAGGGTGAACGGGTATGACGTCGCCATCCAACTCCAGAAAAGCGTCCGGCTCGGCTTCCAGGATGTAGTAGGTTTCTGTGAGTTTTCGATGGAAGTGCGGCCTGGCCGCCGTATGGATTTCGGTCCGGTGAATCGTGCCGGGAAACTCCGGCACATCGGCGAAAGCCCGGTAAGCCGTGCCGCAGGGACAGGCCACACCGGGTAATTGGTTGAAATCGGCCAGTCGATAGCGTTTGTCACTCATGACGGTATTGTGAGGGGGACGTGCGGGCAATTCAAGATAGGTCTCATTGCGCCGGGGTGGCGACGTGAGCAGATTTACCGATCAACACGCATGGAAAATATAGCGAAAGTTTAACGGCTAATTGCAATCGAACTGCGCCGTTAAATATTGCCCCAACTTTCTATTCTCCGCAACAGAAAAAAGCCCCCTTTTCAGAATAGTAACCCATTTTCAGAAATACACTTGCGCACGCTCAAGGGTGCTCAACTCGAATGCCGATTACGAAAACTGAACCTCGCCAACGCGAGGCTCTGCAGCAGCCAGAAGGAGGCGTGTCAGGCAACCGACGGGGAACAATCGAACCACGGAATGGTTCGACGGACCTGACGCGAATCAGTTGGGTTTTGAGGGACGCGTGCGATCCTTCCCGCGCTGCGACCCTAATCCACCCAGTCGGTTCTAACCCATGGGAGAACCCACTGACCGAGATTGAGCGCGTCGCGCAGCGGCCGTGTGCGGTGCTCGGGTTGGGGCCGACAGGTTGGAAGGCCACGCTCTCTCAGGTCGTTTAGAGGAGTGCACGTTCGATGAGAAAGACACTGCTACTGGGAGCGCTTGTGATCAGCGCGATGCTGTGCGGCCGAAGCTGGGGAGCCGACATGTTCGGCCGCATGGTCAGCCTCGACGAGGGCTGTCAGGCTTGCGCCCAGCCAGCCCCGGCATGTGAGCCCTGCGAACGGGCGAAACGTTGCGACCTGTTTGCCGGATTGCGGGACCTGTTCGCATCCCACCGGCATGTGACGGCCTGCGAGGCATGTGAACCGGCCAAGTGCGCTGTGCCCGAACCGGCCTGCGCCCCGGAATGTGTCACCTGCCGCCCGCAACCTGTGCGACACCTTGTCCGCAAGGTGATTGGCCCGGCCTGCCCGACCTGCGGCCAACCCGACTGCAACGCCTGCGAGCAGGAAAAGGCTTGCGACCCCGCCTGCGAGAAGCCCTGTGAGCCTGCTTGCGAGCCGGCCTGCAAAGAACCGGTATGCGGCCCCCTGTGCCGTCTCCACCACCGGCTCCACTGCCGCGAGTGCGAAGTCGCCTGCGAGAAGCCGGCTTGTGAAAAGCCCTGCGAACCTGCTTGCGAGCCGGTCTGCGAACCCGGTTGCAAGCCCCGCTGCGAACGGCCGGTGCTCAACTTCCTCCGCAATCTCCTTGGTTGCGAGAAGCATGCCTGTGTCGTGAGCGAGTGCGGCTGCGGCGTCGAGGTTGCTCCGGCTGAACAGCCTGCTCCCAAGAAGGCCGAGAAGCCCACGGCTCCGGCTCCGCTTCCCCAGGCTCCCAATGCCTGAACCAATGAGGCCGGTCCTGCCCCCAGTGACCGGTTATGAGTGAGTGACCAGTCGCCCGAAGGCTCCCCAGTCTTCGGGCGACTCTTTTTGTAGAGAATGCTCTTTTCCACGTTTCCACGTGTTACGGCCCTGGTCGCGGGCACTCATCCCACCGTAGAAAATCGCCGTAGAGGGGGTTACCATGAAGGGGCAAGCGTGCAGGTATCGCCAGTGATGCAAAGGCTTCAACGAGAACGGGTAGTATGGCAGCATTTCCCTGGGAAGAGAGCAATTTCATGAAGGCCGCCCGCCGCGAGCCGGTCGATCGCGTCCCCATCTGGTTGATGAGGCAGGCTGGGCGGTACTTGCCGGAGTATCGCCAACTCCGGGAAAAGGTCTCCTTTCTCGAGCTGTGCCGTTCTCCGGAGTTGGCCGCGGACATCACGGTGAATACGGTGGCTCGGCTTGGTGTGGACGCAGCGATCCTGTTCGCTGATCTTTTACCGATTCTGGAGCCGATGGGCTTTGACCTTCGTTTT
>NZ_JACIYL010000726.1 GCF_014359955.1 Thermogutta sp.
AACTGCTGGCCGCACTGAACGCCTTCGTGGTCGAACGCAACGGGCACAAACTGCCCGGCGAGCCACAGGACGAGCCCTTCACCGAAACCGACCTGAGCAAACTGGCCTACTGGATGGCCACCGGCGGCGGACTGGGTTCGGTCAACGTGGGGGGGATTTCTTGAAAGTTTTTGGCCAGTTCGTAGGCCTCTTCCAGTGATTTAGGCCGCCGGATATTCGCATTCTCGCTCATGGCCCGATCCCTCACTTCTCTTCGTAGCCGGGAGGATAGTCTTTGGCCTTGAACCGGCCATAATAGCCGGTTTCGGCCCGACGGATGATCTCCTGCAAATCCCGCGTGCCACCAATGTACCTCATGTAGTAAACATTTGGACGGCCATTCTTGGCGTAATCCCAGTCCGGCGGCGCGTACGCATCATTAAACGGCTCTACCTTGTATACCTTGAAACCGAACGCGTGGTAGATCTCAGCCAACCGATCACCGAGACAGTCTAACGTCGTTGCGCCCCTGGAAATGGCATCGGCCACTGCAGCTTTGCCTGCTCCGGGAGTACCACCCGGGGTTCGGAAGACGTTGCACAGGTCGTACTCCCCAGGTTTACCTTCCCAGGGAACAAGCATATAGCCACACGTGCCGTCTGCCGTCTGGAAGATCTTGGCGCCCTTGTTAATTCTATCGCGGATCTCGTCAATGGAATACAACGTCAGGAAAGCCCTCCGATCGGGTGGTAACTTGTCGCGGAATTCGACGAAGCGCTCGGGGGTTGTCTCGTGGAAATCAATTTTTGGAATTCCCTTTCGCTTTTCACCTGCCGCCTTAGTTTCCTCTTGTTGCGGGGCCTCTTTTTTCTCACCGGGTGGACGAGTCGTCTCGGTGGGCCCTGGTCGTTAGTGAATCGAGCGACGATTCCCCGCAAACCACAGCAGCAATGACCATCTTGCCAAAGCGATCTGCTGGGATTTTCTGTCAACTTCATTGAAGGGTTGGAAACGGACTCGACGGGCACATCTCTGAGCCACTCGGTGGCACGGGCGTGACCTGGACACTTTTCTCCATTGGATCATCCCTTGTCCACCATCCGCCGATTGTCGTGCTCGTGAAGATCCTCGACGGTCAGGCATTGACCAGCGCTCGGACGCACTGTGATCGGTACACTTTCGGTAGCGTCCGCTCTGATTTAGAATAGCGGCGGCGATTAGAATCCGTTGGTCCAGCATATCGGTAATTCAGAGGAGTAGAACCCATGCGACTTGCTGGATGGCTAGCCACCGTCGGTTTGGCCTGGGCACTTGGGGCAAACTGCCTGAACGGAGTTGTAGCGGAGGTGTGGGTCGAAGATATCCACACGAAGGTTTTGCGTGATGCCCGACCTTCGGACAACGCATCCCGGGAATGCCATCTCGAGGCTGCCCGGAACGAATACGAATCAGCGCAGTTGGTGGTGAGAAGTGCCACGCCCGTCAAAGAGGTTACTGTCCAGGTCTCCGAGCTTTTGCATGAAGATCAAAAAAGTCGGATTTCCCCAGACCATATTCGCCTCCGATTCGTTGGCTACATTCACCTTGATAAGAACACCCCAGACTCGGAGCTCGTCCGCGTGGCCGCAGCGCCCTGCGAGGTGCCCGACCCCCTCCTGGAAGACTCGACGATCGCACTGGCACCCAATCAGGCCCAGCCGGTCTGGCTCACGGTGTTTGTGCCTGAAGATGCCAGGCCGGGTTGGTATTCCGGTACGGTGACGGTTTCACTCGATGGTCGAGAGACGAAGGTGCCTATTACTTTGAAGGTTTTCGGTTTCGCACTGCCTGCGGAAAGACATCTTTTCGTCACGAATTGGTTTAGTCCGGGAAACATTGCGAAGGCCCACGGTGTTGAACTTTACAGTGACGCGTTTTGGCCGATTCTGGAACGGTATGCACGCAACATGGCCGAGCATCGGCAGAACGTCGTGCTCACTCCCTGGTCACTCATCGAAGTCTCTCGTGAGGAAGACGGCTCGCTCTCTTTTGATTACAGCCGCTTCGACCGGTTTGTTGAAACATTCTTGCGGGCGGGGGTGAACGACCGGATTGAAATCTCACACGTCGGTCACGCAGAGGGCGGCTGGGGTGGTCCGGTCGCGCTATCACGGCTTCGTGCGAAGGATGCCAAAACCGGGGCCTATGTGACGCTTGAGTATTCCGACGGGCTCAAGCCTTTTCTGCAAAAGCTCGAGCAGCATCTGGAAGAAAAAGGTTGGCTATCCAAAG
>NZ_JACIYL010000727.1 GCF_014359955.1 Thermogutta sp.
CGATTCGCTCCGCTATTAGCCATGAATAGAAATGTCCCCTAATACCACAGCGCAGGATTATGGGAGCGGCGCAGCACCTTGCGGCCACAGCACTCATGCCAGCACAACATGTGGTGGGTGTATTGTGGCGTCCAGGTAAAGCTGCGCTGTAGTACTCATTCTCACGAATAGAGATGCCCCGGCGGGGGGTTCATGAAACTGTTGAAGGGGGTTACGGACCTGCTGAATCGGGCGGCGGAGCGGGTGACAAGGGGCAAGAGCCAAGGACCCCGTTGATTTGATTCCCTTGGATCCCCACACCGAAGTGGGTGGCGAGAGCGCCCCTGGCAACGGAAGCGCTTTTTCAGAAGAGGAGAGAAGAAATTGCTTTTTCGAAGAGAAGAGAAGGAATTGCTTTTTCCGAGGGAAACCTCCCCCTCCCGCGGTGCGGCCGGAATCTCCCCGAGCGCTCCCCGAGTGAAAGTTTGCACCCTTGAGGACTCGGTGCAGTTGTGGGGGAACTGCCGTCGGGAGTTTTTTTTTTGCACGGCCGATCTGCGTTCGACCGATGCCTGCGCAAGGGGCCCGGGCCAATTATGCGCTGGGATTTTCGTTGCCTTTTCCTGCCCGGGCTGGGATGCGTGTCGTGACTGGCAGGCCACCAACGTAGAAATATTTTCGGGCGAGGTCCTCGGACACACCGATGCCGAGATTGTACTCGTTGATCTTACTACTGGGAGGAATTGCCGCGGCCTGGTTGCTCATTCCGCGGCTTCAACAATTTCGTCTGCCAACTGGCTGGCCAACCGGTCAAAAGAAGGAAGAAATGCCCTCCGATCCTTTGGTCCCCGAGCTTCCGCCGGCCAAGGTGCAGAAAACGTTTCGCATCGCCGTGTGGGACGTCACTCCCCTGGATATGGTCAAGGCGTCAGAGCCCGGCATCCTGCGGGCCATTGCTGGAGTCGTCCGACAGTTCGACATCACGGTGCTCCAGGGCGTGGACCTTCGTGAGCGGGCCGTCATGGCGGCGCTGATGGATACTGTGCGGGAGGGAGATCAGCCCTTCAGTTACGTGACGGTCCCCGAACCGCTTCGCCTGGGACTGCCCCGAGGAAGCGTCATCATTTTTGACATGCGGGCGGTGGAAGTAGATCGCAGCACGGTTCGCATGATTGAGTCGCTGGGACCGCGGTTCCGACGCGTCCCCCTGACGGCTGCTTTTCGGGCAAGGGGCGTGCCACCAGAACAGGCGTTCACCTTTTCTCTGGTCAGCGTCCATGTGGATCCATTTGCCGTCGAAGAGGAAATGTCACTGCTGGACGACGTCTTTCGGGCAGTGCGGGACGATGGACGCGGGGAAGATGACGTGCTGCTGGCTGGTTTTTTCGCATGTGGAGATCGAGAACTCAAAGTCGCCTTGCGAAACCCGGATGTGGTCTGTGTCAACCCGGGCCTTCCCACCAACATATCGGGCACGGAGAGCAGTACCAATATCGCCTTCGACGGAAGGGCCACCGTGGAATACACGGGTCGATTTGGTGTCGTTGATCTGATGCGGCAATATCGCCTGACTGCCGCCCAGGCACAACAGGTGGCACAGCACCTGCCCGTTTGGGCGGAGTTCAGCGTTTACGAAGGTGGTGCCCCGTAAATAGCGGTGACAACCAGCTTGCACGTTTGTCCACAACCACCATTTTTCCTTGTGGCGTCTGATTGTTTTTGGTGAGCGAAAGACTTCGGCATACGATGCTGGAACTTACTTCCCGTTTCGACGAAGCCCTGCGGTTTGCCGTCAGTGTGCACAGGCACCAGGTTCGAAATGTCACGGAAACCCCGTATGTGGGGCATCTGTTGCGCGTGTGCGGTCTCGTCCTTGAATATGGAGGAACAGAAGACGAGGCCATCGCAGGGTTGCTGCACGATGCTTTGGAAGATCAAAACCGACCCGGTTTGGCGGAAGAGATTGAGCAGCGTTTCGGCCTGCGGGTGCTGGAAATTGTGCGGGAATGCAGCGACACAACCCAGTTTCCCAAACCACCCTGGCGGGAACGAAAAGAGCGGTTCCTGCACCGCTTGGCGGAGGCCAGTTCGGCCGTACGACTCGTGGTGGCGGCGGATAAGTGGGACAACGTCAACAACCTCCTCGTGGTCCTGCGTCAGTACGGGCCGGAAATCTGGCAGCACTTCCGCGGCGGGCGGGAGGGAACTCTATGGTATTACCGGGAAATTGTGTCGGTGCTTCGTCGGGCGAGCGAGAATCCGCTTATT
>NZ_JACIYL010000728.1 GCF_014359955.1 Thermogutta sp.
CCACCTGGGCGGATCGATCGTCTCCGCTGTGTTGCATTTTCACGACCTGTGGCTGCAATTCTGTTGCGTTTTGCATCATTTCTTATTCTTGTTCTTGCTGCTTAGACTCAGCGAGCCTCCGCGCGCACTCCGTTCCTGTGGGTTGCGCAGGACATCCACGTGATGCGTCCCGGTAGGGCAGCCCAGCCTCGTGAGTCAAGGACCTGCTCCCGCGACATTCAGTTGCTCTCAGCCAGACCAAAGCCATCCATCGCGGCAGTTGATTGAAATACTACGCCCTTGCCCACCACCGGGCGTCCCTCGGTTGGGTTAGTCCGCATAAAAGCGGTTCGACCGCAATTCGTGTGCCGCACCACTTCACCTAAATAAAAGGCGTGCCTATTTCGATCGGGACCACCTATCAATCGCGAATCCCGCCAAAGGGGCAGAGAGAGCGGCACGCAGCGGATTTGCTAGGAATTCGGCCAAGATATGGCGCCTCGCGTTGCCAACCTAGTTCCCATCTTTCGTCGCGGTTTCTACAGGAGAATTGCAACGATGACCTTCTACTTGCGGTGACCACCGCTTCTTTTAAGGCATCTACAACACAATCGGTTGGCAAAGCGGCGCGCTGAATTGCCGGTTGTAGTCCTGACAAGCATGAAGGCTGCGGAGACCGATTGTTACAACGCCCCATTGTTTCACCCCTCTACGATACGGTACCCCGTTATTACAACATCCATCTCAAGCGGTGGAAGTCGATCATTTCAAAACGTCTTTCGCACAGGGCATGCCCTCCTGCGCGTCACCTGCCCTGGGTTGCGCCTAATAGCGTTAAATATGCAGCTATGGCCGCAACTTAAAGCAATTCGCCAATCATTCAATTTGCAAAACTTGGTGGAAGGCTTTGACACCTTCCACCAAGTCTGATGGCCTCATTGCGTTTAATCTAAGATTCCCTAAATGGAATCGAATTCCACCGGTCGGTTTTCCCGGCGTACCACGCCAAAGTCAGGCGCCGATCCGTCGCCGCCGGAGGAAACCAAGCCCAGCACCGCCGCAAAGAAGTCCAGCGAGAGCGACCAAGCTACCCGGTTCGGGGACGTAATTCACGTAATAGTTACCATCGTCTCTTGTTTTAATCGCACCACCAGCGGAGGAGAACGTGGAAGACTCCAAATCGAGTGTTACCTTAAATGTAGCTGCAGTAAACGGGGGCGCACTCAATAACGGCTTGAAATCTGCCAAATTAATACCGGGTGCTGCCCAATCCACAGCCAGCCTTGCGGAGACGAGGCCTGACGAAGTGTCGAGTCGAAAATATTGCCCACTCGGCGTGTCCGTTATTCCCACCGAGAAGAGTTTCTGGCTGTTGGCACTCAAGGTTTGCAGATCTGATATAAACGTAGACAAATCGGGTGTCATGTAATTGATCGTTCCAAATGGGTACTTCGTACTATCACTGAATGGGTTAGTAGCTCCTGTAACCTCTAGAACGACGGCTACCGCAGTCGACGGCAGTCCTGAGAAGTTCAGAAGTTCCCCCAAGGAATAGCCCGACCCAAATGGAGTACCTGGCGGAGTCGGCAAATGCGATACAATATTTCCGCTGATCTCACTGATCTGAAGCGAATACACCAAATAGGCGGAATTGGTGAAACTGTCGCCATTAATCACGTTGATCTTGGCGATGCCGATAGAGATGTCGCCGATGAAAGGTGTATTGGGAGACGGGTTGTTGTCTGTCCGATAGTCAATTATATATCCCAGGCTATCGTCACTCAGGTAATCATCTGTACTGTTGACCTTCGACAGGGACGAAATCACCCCCGCAAGGCTTACCTGCGTAAACACAAGCAACAAAATGGAACTACAAGCAAAGCTGTAAAACACATATCTCGAACGCATGGTTAATCCTCCAATAGTTGTTCCTACGCTAAAAATTTCTGTGCCCACGACCTACAGCTCTAAAGCCCACCCTAATCTCCGAACTACGCAGGGCGGAGGAGTTCAAAGACCGGTCCGCTGGGCAGGATGAGTTTGGGTTCGTCCAGAATGCGATCGCGGAGAGGCGGATCGCTCAGATCGAGCGGTGGGCCAATGAGGGCTGCCTGAGAGCTACTCGAACTGCTGCCCGCGACCGAGAGCGAAGTGCCGCTCATCCCGGCGGATTGACCGGCCTGCATGGCGGCCCTTTCCATCGGCAAAAGCAACAGGTGCCACGGGGACGAACCGTTGTCGTCCGATTGGTCCCGCGGTACCTGC
>NZ_JACIYL010000729.1 GCF_014359955.1 Thermogutta sp.
GCGCGGAAGGTTACGATACGCCCAATATCGATCGAATGGCCCGGGAGGGGCGAATTTTTACCGATTTTTACGTCTCACAGGCGGTGTGCTCAGCTTCTCGTGCCAGCCTGATGACGGGATGCTACAACGTGCGCGTGGGGATTTTTGGGGCCCTGGGGCCGGGAGCGCAGATCGGACTAAATCCTTCGGAGGTCACCCTCGCGGAAATCGTGAAGCAAAAAGGGTATGCCACCAGTTGCATCGGTAAATGGCATTTGGGGCATCATCCGAAGTTCTTGCCTCTCAATCAGGGATTTGATGAGTATTTCGGACTGCCCTATTCAAACGACATGTGGCCGTATCATCCGACGGCGGGGAAAAGTTTTCCGAACCTGCCGCTTATGGAAGGAAACAGGGTGATTGACCCCGAGGTAACCCACGAAGACCAGAATATGCTGACAACGTGGTACACCGAGCGTGCCGTGAGCTTTATCAGGAAGAACAAAGACCGGCCATTCCTTCTCTACCTGGCACACAGCATGGTCCACGTACCGCTTCACGTTTCGGACAAGTTTCGCGGTAAAACCCAGCGAGGGCTGTTCGGTGACGTGATGATGGAGGTCGATTGGTCGGTGGGACAAATTCTGGATACTTTACGGGAATTGGGTCTTGCCTCCCGAACACTGGTCATCTTCACTTCCGATAATGGTCCGTGGCTGAGCTACGGGGATCACGCGGGGTCGGCAAAGCCACTCCGCGAGGGGAAGGGCACGATGTTTGATGGTGGCTGCCGGGTGTCGTGCGTTATGTGGCAGCCGGGCACGGTGCCCGCGGGCACGGTTTGTCGGGAGCCGGTTATGACGATCGACATTCTGCCCACGATCGCTTATCGCATCAACGCGCAGCTTCCTCCACACAAAATCGACGGAAAAAACATCTGGCCGCTCATCGTTGGTGAACCGGGCGCAAAATCGCCCCATGAAGCACTCTATTTTTACTGGGGCGATGCTTTGCATGCTGTGCGGATGGGCAAATGGAAGCTTCACTTTCCACACGACTATCGTACCCTGGGAGGCCGGCCCGGCGGAAAAGGTGGAATGCCCGTGCCCTACGAAACGGCCCACATAGGATTGGCCCTCTTCGACATGGAAAAAGATCCGGGCGAAACGCAGGATGTAGCAGCCGAGCACCCGGACATTGTCGCACAGATCGAAAAGCTAGCAGATGCCATGCGTGAGGAACTTGGAGATTCAGCAAAGAAGATGAAGCCGCGGGAAGCGCGGCCCGTCGGCCGACTGGAAGAGGGAGATCCGCGTTTTCACTGGAAGCCGGGCAAGCCTCTCGACGTTGAGGCAAGTTACCCATAAGCGCATCCGCGCAGTTATTAATCCGGAACAGAGAACCTTATTGCGCAGGGGCCGACGCTGTTGCCATGTCCAAGTCCGCTAACCCGCCATCGGAGAATCGATCGTCCTTTAATCCGTTCCAGGCCTGGTTGGGATTTCCACCGGGGCGAATCCCTGACAATTATTACGCACTCTTCGGAGTGCCGTTATTTGAACCCGACACCAAACTGATTGCGCAGCTAGCGGACAACATGCTCGCCCACGTGCGACAAATTCGCCCGGGCGACCATGTGACTGAATGGACCGAGTTGCTTGACACCATTCGCAACGCCAAGGACTGGCTGTGCGATCCTCAGAAGAAAAAAATTTACGACCGGCAACTGGAAGCTGGGAAGGTCACGTCCCTCCATTTTGTATGGCCGGTCAAGCAACTCGAGGAATCTCCACTTCCACCGGCGGATGAGAAACGGAATCAGGCTGCCGCCGGCGGAACGGTCGAGTCCGTGCCAGCTCCCACCACGGCTCGGGCAGAAACGGTTTCGGGCATGGCCGAGATAGCTGCTCCCCAGGATGGCGTTCCCCTCTCTCCCACGAAATGGCTTTCTCTGGTGGGGCGCCTGGCAGCGATCGTTTTTCTGGTTCTATCAGTAATTGTCGCTTATGGCACGTTGAGACCGCGCGTAGGATGGGTGAGTGTGCTCTTGCCAGGTCCATCGCGCGGCAACAATTCAAACCTTTCCAGTCGCACAGGCGGATTTTCCGTAGCGCACGGACCAGACGAGGTGAAGAGAAATCCTGCGACGGAAAAGGCGGATATTTCTGGAATGGGGCCCCAGCGGGAAAAGCGCCTCACGGAACCCAACGCACCAGTCAATCAGCCGCCCGAGACTAGGGACGCCCCGGGGAGGCAGAGTAC
>NZ_JACIYL010000073.1 GCF_014359955.1 Thermogutta sp.
CTTCGAGAATCGCGTCGTGAACATTCACCCCGCCCTCATCCCGGCGTTTTGTGGTCAGGGCTTTTACGGTCTCCGCGTCCATCAAGCCGTCCTGGACTATGGGGCCAAAATCACCGGGTGTACGGTCCACTTTGCGGACAATCTTTATGATCATGGCCCAATCATCCTGCAGAGAGTTGTGCCTGTGCTCGACGACGATACACCCGAAACCCTGGCGGCTCGGGTCTTTGCGGAGGAATGCAAGGCCTATCCTGAGGCCATCACGCTGATTGCCGAGGGCCGGGTCCAGGTGGAGGGCCGCAAAGTGAGAATTCTTCCCCCCAAGGACGTGGGGTTCGAGTTGTGACGGCTCGCCCCGCCTCCGTTTTTCGCCTTCAGAAGAAATACAACCCCCGATCTGTGTGTCGGCAAGTCAACTGGGAGGGTATCCATGCCGCTCGATCCGACTGAACATCCCGACTGGGAAATCGCTCTGGAGGCCGAATCGCGGATGAAGACGTGCTACCAGCTCGGCGAAGAGCTGGGGCTGACAAAGGAAGAGCTTCTGCCTCATGGCCACTACATTGCCAAAGTGGATTACCTCAAGGTGATGGAGCGCCTGCGCGACGCCCCCGATGGAAAGTTCATCGAGGTGACAGGCATCACTCCCACACCGCTGGGTGAAGGCAAATCCACCACTACTATCGGGTTGCTCCAGGGACTGGGCCGACGCAAGAAGCGAGTGACGGCGTGCATCCGCCAACCTTCCGGTGGTCCCACAATGAACATCAAAGGTTCGGCTGCTGGAGGGGGCCTCTCTCAGGTCATCCCCCTCGCGGAGTTTTCCCTCGGATTGACGGGGGATATCAACGCAGTCATGAACGCCCATAACCTGGCCATGGTGGCCCTTACGGCGCGACTCCAGCACGAGCGCAATTACGACGACGAGCGACTGGCTAAAGTAGGACTGAAACGGTTGAATATTGATCCCACCCGTGTGGAAATGGGGTGGGTCATCGATTTCTGCGCCCAGGCGCTGCGGAATATCATTATCGGCATCGGTGGCCGGATGGACGGCTACATGATGCAGAGCCGCTTTCAGATCGCAAGCTCCTCCGAGGTCATGGCTATTCTCGCCGTGGCCCGAAGTCTCGAGGATCTTCGCCAGCGTATCGGGCAGATCATCGTGGCCTATGACAAAAAAGACCGTCCCATCACCTGCGAAGATCTGGAAGTGGCCGGGGCCATGACCGCCTGGCTGCGCAGTGCCATCAATCCGAACCTCATTCAAACCATCGAGGGCCAGCCGTGCTTTGTGCATGCTGGTCCCTTTGCCAATATTGCGATTGGACAATCGAGCGTCATCGGGGACCAGATCTGTCTGAAACTTGCGGACTATCACATTACCGAATCGGGCTTTGGGGCGGACATCGGTTTCGAAAAATTCTGGAACGTCAAGTGCCGGTACCTGGGAAAAGTTCCCCATGTCTCCGTCATCACAACAACAATACGGGGGTTAAAACACCATGGTGTGACGGCAGGAGCCCCGCCCTGCCCTCCCGGCCGACCGATCCCCAAAGAATACTTCGAAGAGAATTTAGCGTGGCTGGAAGCGGGAGCCGCCAATCTCCTCCACCACATCAATATCGTCAAAAAGTCGGGCATCCACCCGGTGGTGGCCATCAATGTTTTTCCCACCGATACCCCGGCGGAAATCCGGCTGCTGCGTCGCATTGCCGAACAAAGTGGCGCGAGAGTCGCCGTCTCCAATCACTGGCGATACGGCGGAGAAGGAGCCCTGGAACTGGCTGACGCCGTCCTTGACGCCTGCGAACAGCCCGTCTCTTTCCGTTACCTGTACGACGACGACACACCCCTCAGTGAACGGATTGAGAAAATCGCGCGTGAAGTGTATGGCGCCGACGGCGTGGAGTATTCCCGCGAGGCTGAGGCCAAACTCAAGGAATTTGAAAACAATCCAAAATACCGGGACTTTGCCACGATGATGGTCAAAACGCACCTCAGCCTCACCCATGATCCGACCATCAAAGGTGCCCCCAAGGGATGGACTCTTCCCATTCGAGACATCCTTCTTTACGGGGGTGCGCGGTTTCTCTGCCCGATGGCCGGTGAAATATCCCTCATGCCAGGAACGGGCTCAGACCCCGCGTTCCGCCGCATCGACGTAGACGTCAAGACCGGCCGTGTCACAGGGCTTTTCTGAAGACGACCAACCGAACCATCACCTCGTGCCGATCTCGACGATCTATGCAAAAACCCTGGCAGGTCCGATTGGATGGACGACCTGCCAGGGCACATTTTCGGAACCAGCAACGGTTACCTCGCCGGATTATCAGGCCCGATTGACCTCACCATGCGATCGAGGCACAAACCGGAAACCTCTCTCCGGGATCTTGTCACGAGCAGCCCAGACTATGGCCGCAATTTGGACAAACATGGCAAGAGCCGGCTCGGCGGGTGATAGCACCGCACAAATCGCACGGAGGCCCATCATCCTGGAACGGAAGATAGCTTTCCAGCGTCGCCGTTGCCGCAGGCTGCAGAGCCGGCTTGGTGCCATGAAGCTGCCCGTTACCCGCCGATGAAGGCTGTGTCAGCGTAGCCGCGAGGGAGGCCAGCCGCTCCGGAAGCGGCCCGCCCAGGGATTCCCACGGATCACCACGCCGCTCTCCACTACCGGGAGTGGATGCTGCTTCCGCCTTGGGAGCCCCGTTGCTTCCAACCGCCGTGGATTCTGGCGCGGGCGTTAATCGTTCCAGAACGTGCTGGGAACTCTTGAGTTTTTCTCTGTAGCCGGGCAGAAATGTGATCCCCAACCAACGAAAGATGTAATCCACGATACTCGTGGCGGTCCGGATTTCCGGATTCGTCGTGAAGCCCATCGGCTCAAACCGGGTGTAAGAGAACTTGTTCACATAGACTTCCAGCGGCACGCCATACTGGAGGCTCATCGAGACCGCCGTCCCAAAGCAGTCCATCAACCCACCGATGGTGCTTCCTTCCTTGGCCATGGTGATGAACAGCTCACCCGGACGCCCATCCGGATAAAGCCCCACCGTAATGTAGCCCTCGTGTCCGTTGACCGAGAACTTATGGGTGATGGAGCGTCGGGTGTCGGGCAGCCGCTCGCGACGCGGTGCGGGCACCGCTTGTGCGGTCTTTTCGGTGGACGCCTTTGAGACCAGCGGCTGCACTTCCTTCGAGCCGTCTCGATAGACCGCCAGGGCTTTCAGCCCCAATCGCCAACCCTCCATGTAGGCGTTGGCGATGTCCTCGGGCTTCACATCGCGGGGCATGTTGACGGTCTTCGATATTGCCCCCGAAAGGAACGGCTGGGCGGCCGCCATCATAAGGATGTGGGCCTTCCAGTGGATGTACCGCTTACCACCCGGCGGTGGCGTGGCACAATCGAAAACAGGAAGGTGTTCGGGCTTCAGATGCGGCGCCCCTTCGATAGTGTCGTGCTTGTCGATATAGGCCACGATTTCGCGGATCTGTTCTTCCGAGTAACCCAGAGTTCTCAGAGCCAGGGGAACGGTCTGATTGACGATCTTCAGTGTGCCACCCCCCGCCAGTTGCTTGTATTTAACCAGGGCGAAATCCGGCTCGATGCCGGTTGTATCGCAATCCATCATAAAGCTGATCGTGCCCGTGGGCGCAAGTACCGTCATTTGCGCGTTGCGGAATCCATATCGCCTGCCATTGGCGAGAACCTCATCCCACAGTTTTCGGGCGGCGTTTTTGAGGTATTCCGGAGCATGCTCCAGCTCCTCCACCTTTTCCCAGTGGCGTTCCATCACCCGTAGCATCGGCTCCCGGTTCTTCTCAAACTCGGCGAAAGGCCCCACGGCCGCCGCCAGTTCCGTGCTCGTCCGGCAGGCCGCTCCATGCATGAGGGCCGTGATCGCACCGCACAAACCGCGGGCCTCGTCCGAATCATAGGGCAGGCCGGAGGCCATAATCAGGCTGCCCAGGTTGGAATAACCCAGACCGATCGGTCGGAACAGGTGGCTGTTCCTGGCGATCTTTGCCGTGGGATAGCTCGAGTGATCAACGAGAATTTCCTGGGCGATGAAGATGATCCGGCAGGCTGCGACGAAACGATCGGCGTCGAACGTGCCATCCCCGCGCCGGAACTTCATGAGATTGATGCTCGCCAGATTGCACGCCGTATCGTCGAGGAACATGTACTCGGAACAGGGATTCGATGCATTGATACGGCCTGAATTCGGGCAGGTGTTCCAGCGATTGATCGTGGTGTCGTACTGGACGCCGGGGTCACCACAACTCCAGGCAGACTCGGCCATCTTTTGCATCAACTCCCGCGCCCGGTAGCGAGGCCCTTCGCGGGTCGGATCCGTCACCCAATGGGTGACCCATTCCCGGTCGGCTTCGACTGCTTCCATAAATTCATCGGTGACGCGGACCGACAAATTGGCATTTTGGAAAAGGATGGAGCTGTAGGCCTCTTCCGGCGGATAGCCGTTTTGGATGAGGATACGCGCCTTTTTCTCCTCTTTGGATTTGCACTCGATAAATTCCAGAATGTCGGGGTGGGTCACCTTGAGGGACTGCATCTTCGCCGCCCGCCGGGTTTTTCCTCCGCTTTTCACCACAGCGGCGATTTGATCGTACACCCGCATGAAGGAAAGCGGGCCCGAGGGCTTGCCACCGCCTGACAGCTTTTCCCGACACGATCGCAGGGTGGAGAGGTCGGTCCCCGTTCCGGAGCCGAACTTGAAGAGCATGGCTTCGCTTCGAGCCAGCTCCATGATGTCTTCCATGTTGTCCTGCACACTTTGGATAAAGCAGGCGGAAGACTGAGGATATTCGTAGGGGTTTTCGGGCTGCACAGCCCTGCCCTCTTTGGCATCCCATCGCCAATTGCACGTAGCCCCTTTGATTCCGTACTGATGGTACAGGCCCACGTTGAACCAGACCGGCGAATTGAACGCCGCGTGCTGATGCAGGCACAGCCAGGCCAGTTCGCGATAGAACCGCTCTCCGTCTTCCGCTGAGGCGAAATACCCGTCGGCGATTCCCCAGTCGGCAATCGTGCGGCACACACGGTGGATGAGCTGCCGCACGCTGGATTCACGCTGCGACGTGCCGAGCTCCCCGTAAAAATACTTGCTGGCGACGATATTCGTCGCCAGTTGGCTCCACGTCTCTGGCACTTCACAGTCCGGCTGTTCAAAATGGACGCCACCCGCGTCACTTTTGATGACAGCGGTCCGACGTGTCCACTTCACGGTGTCAAACGGCGAGGGAACATCGGGCGGACAAAACACAGGATCAATCCTGATCCCGCGAACCCCCGAGCGGGCTGCTGCGTTGCCCTCGGCAACCGAGTTATGCGGAAGGGTAGCGTGATTTTCCTGTGCCATTGCAGTCACCTCCTGATGCTTGGGTTTTCCTCATCTAACTCGCAGACCTTGCGGACGCACCGAGCGAGCTTGGCCATCCGCCGCACAACCACACGCTTGTATGTCAGGAACGTGCAAGCAAGTGTACTAATGTACACTCTTCCCTCGGCCCCATCAACCCCGTTGATTGGTCACTGGAAACTGCTTTCACGGATGAGAACACCTTTCCACCAAAAAGCTGTCCTCACTGTCCAAGCGGAATCCCGCGTTCACTTTACACAGCTTGAACAGTCTGAAAAGATCACCCAGATTTCCGAAGCCCATCCATCCTTTTCCGTTCCGCTCGAACAAAACACATCAACCTCACCCAGGTTGACCAAATTGAGACGGCCACCCCACCACCTGGGGAACCAGCTTCCTCTTCTGGTGCAGGATGAGGGCAGATTCACCTCGCCACTATCTATTGTATCCCGCGGTCAATGCATGCACAACATAGCGTAAGAGTGTACCGCGCCCTCGCCCCGTGTCAAGCCCCGAACCTGCCTGTCGTAAGTGACCGTCACATGGCGACCTGCGCTCCATGGCTTTTCCCGCCATCCCCATCCGGCCTGTTCGACGAAACACGTAACGCATTGCAGAGACAATAGTTAGGAAATCTTCCGGCAACTTGCGCGTCACGCCCGGGGAATCGCTCAAAATTTCGAAGCGATTTTCGCTGGCGGCAGGGTCGAATTTCCTCCAGCAGACGTGACCAGGTTGCGCCGCAATTTCCTACCGGCGCGTCCCCTCATCCGAATACCAAAGGCAGCACAATCGACGTACACTGAAATCGTGGGCGGAGCTTTAGGCCGGAAGCATTGATGGGCGTGGCTGCCGGCCGTCCACAACTCTGGCAGATACGCGGATGGTACTGACGATGGTGGCGGAAAAGACCTGGTTCTGTCTTGCTGTGAGTCTGCTGTGGCTTTCTGGCGGATGCATGAAGAGTGCAGACGACTCGGCCTTTCGGGTGACGCCACAAAAGCCATCCCCGGCCCCGGCGATTGCCAGTCACACATCGGGTGTCACAGGGGAAACGACCCCGAAAATCGCTCCCCCGCCCCCACAGTCCACGATAACACCTGCTGGTCCAGCAAGCGATCGACCGGCCGCAAATTCCGCAGCGATGTCCCCACCGCCTTTACCCGGCTCTCCGCTACCTGGAGGCCAACCTTCTCCAGCTTTTCCGATCGGCGGAGCCAACCCGGCCGACCTTCCCGTCCAACTGTCGGCCGCCGTAGCCCTGCCGATGACAGGTCCGGAAGGAACAATGATGGGCTTCAGCGTGGATTACCAATTCCGCGGGGGAACGGCACCGGCAAATGGCTCGTTTTTCTGGTTAATTGAAGGAAACAACGGAAAGCAGTACCGCCTGGCTGTCAAACTGGATGCCCGCGGCAACCTCATGCTCGTGATCCCGGGATGGCGGCCGGAAGATGGCCCCTTCCGATGTCGACTCGAAGATCAGTCCGGCCGGGTCATTTCACCTACCGTCGATATGCGATAATGAGGAACTTTCCGCCACCCTTCGAGGGGTAGCCGCTCTCGCGGTACGCTGTGGCGATTGCACCTGTGTTCATGGGATGAAAAGGAAAGCCCATGCTTCGGGAACATGAAATCGAAATCCGGGTGCGGTACCCCGAGTGCGATCCTATGGGGTTTTTGCACCACAGTCGGGTTTTCATTTATTTTGAAATGGGACGCACAGAGCTGCTCCGCGCCTCCGGAGGAAACTACCGCCAGTGGGAAGAACAGGGGTTGTACGTGGTCGTGGTGCATGCGGAATGCCGCTATTATCAGCCGGCAAGGTACGACGATCTTTTGCGATTGCGGACTATCGTCAAACGCGTCACGGCGTACAAAATCGAGCACGAATACCTGCTCTACCGAGATGGCGAACTCCTGTGCCGCGGCAACGTGACACTCGCGATCGTCGATCGTTCCGGACAGGTGCAGCCAGTACCGGAAGAAGTCCGCAAAGAATTCGAAGCGAGTCAGCCGAAGGTTGCCTGATCAGCGATAGCCGTTTGGCGGCGGCGATCCCGTGGCTCGTTCTTCACGCCGAGCGCCGGAGCTTCAGACCTGCTTCTTTTTCTCGAGCAGAGAGCAAACGCCGCAGGATTTCGAATGTTTTCAGAGTGGCTCCCCGGTGCGAAAGAACGAGATTCTGTGCCCGCTGGCCGAGTGACCGCGCGTAGGCAGGCTGTTCCAGGCAGCGGCGTACAAAAACTTCAAGCTCCCGGGCATCGTGCACGACGACGGCGGCCTCGGCTTGCAGCAGCGATTTTACAATATCCCGAAAATTCCACGTGTTGGGCCCAAAGCTGACGGCGGCCCCGTAACCAGCCGGTTCCAGCATATTTTGCCCCCCGCGGTTGCCGAAACTTCCTCCCACAAAGGCAATATCCGCCAGGCCCCACCAGGCACTCAATTCTCCCACGGTATCCACGAGGATGACGGGCAGAAACGTTCGTTGCTGTGGCGTCCCGGACGGGACATCCACGTGGCGCTGAGAACCGAACGCTGGTGGGACTCGTGTCCGCTGCCCGTCAGGCCAATGCACTGGGAGCGGACGGTCGGGAGCCAGCTCGGAACGCCGCAGCCACGGCAAACCACTTGCCCGAAGAAGCTCGGCGACGCTCTCAAACCGTTCCGGATGGCGGGGTACGAGAATGAGCCTCAGGCGGGGAAAGGTCGGTGCTAATCGTCGAAATACTTCCAGTGCGGCGGCCTCCTCGCCTTCCTGGGTGCTCCCTGCCAGAAACACCGTTTCGTCACGAGCTATCCCCGCCAGTTCTCGCAGAGATTGGGTGTGGGGATTGCCGCGATCACACTCCGCACCGTCGAATTTCAGCGATCCCGTGACAAACACCCGGTCGGAGGGAACCCCCAGCGCGATGAACCGCTCGGCTGTGCGCTGGTCCTGGGCGGCCACCGCATCCAATCTTTGAAAGGTCGGTCTCAGAAACGGCATGGCCATCCGATACCCGCGGAAGCTGCGGTCACTCAAGCGACCGTTAACCACGGCGACTCGGACCCCCGCATTTTTGGCTTCCGCGATGAGCTGGGGCCAGATCTCGAGCTCCGTCAAAACGAGCACCGATGGCCGAATGCGGGCGACAGCACGACGAACAGCCCAGCTCCAATCGAACGGAGTGTAAAACGGGTGCAGGGCCGCATATTTCTTGCTCGCGACTTCGAAGCCGCTGCGGGTCGTGGTACTGAGCCGAATATCCACACCGGGAAGCCTGCGTTCGACTTCGACGAGGAGCGGCCGCAGGAGATTGACTTCCCCCACGCTCACCGCGTGGAACCACAGGCACGGCAGGGCACTCTCTCGCGCGGGCACATCACCCCACAGCTTGGCCCGCCACCCCTGTCGGTACTTCTGGGGATACCGCAGCAACCGCCACGCCCAGACCGGCGACAGGAGGCTTAAACCGGCGAAGTAAGCAAGATCCATGAATGAGATCATCGGGGCCTCCTTTCCCCGCATACCGTGCTCACATCAAGCTCCGGCGACCAATTTCCACCCCATCTCCAATGGATGCGAAAGCGGCAACCGATAGCTGCGTCCTCACCTCGTGTCGGTCGTTCTCAGGCGGCGCCCCGGTTCCGCATGCAGCAGTGTTTATATTTTTTGCCGCTACCGCATGGACAGGGATCATTGCGTCCCACATCCGGGCCTTTCTTGCGGATGGGCTGCCGTTTGCCGGCCGTCTGTTGTGTGGACTCGATGGTTTCCTGCTGTTCCTTCATCGTTTCCTGAATGGCCGAATTGGAGGGTGTGCTGTCGTGGACGGCCTGCGTCTCCCGCCACAGCGAGCGCACGAACCGGTCATCCAGTTGTTCCATGCGGTAGATGAGGTCCGTGACACGACGGGCCACCGACTCCCACATCAGCTCAAATTGCCGCATTCCCTCGCGTTTGTACTCCACCTTGGGATCCACCTGGGCGTAGCCCCGCAGGCTCACCGCACTCCGCAGGTGGTCCATGACCAGCAGGTGGTCCTTCCAGGCACTGTCCAGAGTGTAGAGCACGAGGAAGCGTTCCAGTTGCCGCATTTCGGGAGAATAGCGATCATTGAAGGCGTCGCGGAATTTCCATTCCAAATCGCGACGTTCCATGCGGCTGACTTCTTCAGGAGTCAATTCCATCCCCAAGTGTTCGTGAACCCAGCGGCAGAATTCCACAAGCCGGGGATGGTTACGCGGACATTTCGCCCTTACATCGTCACCACTTTCCTCGAAGAGACTGGCGAGCAGGGACTCGCCTTCGGTCCGGAGGGCCTCCGTTTTCTCGTAATCACGCTCGCTGGCTTCCCACAAGAGGGCGGAAATTTCCTCCCACGAGCGCTGCCGCAGGTCTTCCTCGCTCAATTCGAGACCGAAGCGCGCCTTCGTCCATCGCGCCAGTGTTTCCCGATCATAGACTTTCCGTCCCAAGGCGTCCTGTGTCATGAACCGGCTGAGGCCCACCCGCAGCGGGAGCTCGATTTCCTTCTGGCGATAGGCTTTGAGGGCCGCTTCGTAGACATAATCCTTGACGGCTGCCGGTTCGCGATCACGAAGGTCTTCGAGAGTGAGCTCGATCCCAAACTTGCTGCGGACCCAGTTGATGGCCGACTTGAGCCCGAAATCAGGATCGAGAAATTTCGCCCCCTCGCTCAAATCGACGGTGCGGATGGACTCCTGGGCCTTCTCGATGAGGAATTCGGAAAGCTGATCCCGTGGGATCCGCCGCAGATCTCGCTCTTTGAGATTGAGTCGCCAGCGGGTATTGA
>NZ_JACIYL010000730.1 GCF_014359955.1 Thermogutta sp.
CAACCGGGCAGCCCCGCGTGGGAGGCACCGGTTCCCAACCACGAGGTGTAAGGACACTTCTCCACGACAGTCCTCCCCGATAGCAAACCGACGGCAGCCCAATCCGGGCAAGCTCGGGTAAGCCGGTTCTCAATTGGGCGGGAACGGATAGAACACCGTATTTAGTGTAGCTGACGAATTGGTCTGAATAAACTGAGACGTTTCCTTCACACGCGGATGGTTTTCCACCCTCCTTGGACGAATCGCCAGGTGGTCAGGCAGGCGCGGAGATAGAGATCCGCCACCATCGCGTACCAGGCCCCCAGAACACCAAGCCCCCATCCCGCCACGGTGAGATCGACACCAGGCAACACGATCCGGGGCAGCGCCAGCCAGTACGCACCGGGAATTCTTACCCCGAGCAATCCGATCAGGCTGAATAACAGCGGCCAGCGTGTGTCGCCAGCGCCGCGTAAAGCACCGGAAAATATGGTCACGAAAACCAAAGGAGGAATGCCCAGAGCGATGGTACGGAGCAGGGGGGCCGCCAGATGCGCGACATCCCGCTGGTGCTCGCCCACCATGAGGCCGGCAAGCTCCAGGGGGAATGTGTAGAAAAGGATGGCTCCTGTGCCCATCACCAAACCCGCCAGAACACAGGCGGCGATGACCCCTCGCGTTGCTTTATGGGGCTGGCGTGCGCCCAGATACTGGCCGGTCATGGTGGCCGCGGCCACCTGAAAGGCAGCGCCGGGGAGAAATGCCAGCGATTCGATCCGGATGGCGACTCCATGGGCAGCGGCCGCCTTGTCCCCCAGCGCGTTGACGATGGCCACGAACCATAACTGGCAGAGGATCATCGACAGGGTTTCCAGCCCACCGGGGATGCCCACCCGGAGCAGCCGATAGACCAGCTTGCCTTGATAACGAAACATCCTCCAGCGAAGATGCAGCCCTGCCAGTCCTTTTAGAAGAATGAAGAGGGTCGCCAGGCCTCCCACGCAATAGCCACACGCCGTCCCGAAAGCGATGCCCTCCCAGCCCCAGCGTGGACATGGTCCAAAACCGAGGCAGAAGGCCCAACTCACGGCGATGTTCACGATGTTGACGATGGTCATGATGATAAGCCCCTGAACCATTGCCCCGGCTCCGCGTAAACAGGCGATCCCCACCGCACTGAACATCACGAACGGCATGGCCGGGATGACAATCTCCCAGTAACTTTGGGCCGCCTTCGCCGATATGCCTTTGAGCTGGAGAAACGCGATGATCTTTGGCCCCAGCACCGTCGCCAGGATGGCCGCCGGCACGGCTACAAGAAAACCCACGAGCAGGGCCTGGTGCATGAACCGCTCCGCCATCATGAAACGGCGGGCTCCGACATAGCGTGCCACCAGAGCAGAGGCCCCAATCGCCACAACGCTGAAAAGTCCGTAGAGCAGCCACAAGAGGTAAGCCATCAAATTGACGGCCGCCAGATGGGATGCGCTGAGATAGTGCCCCGTCAAGATCGTGTCGGAAAAGCCCACCAGCATGGCCAGTCCCTGTTCCAGGAGCACCGGCCAGGAAAGCCGAAGCAAAGGCCGATAGACGCCCGGTTCATCAATCCAATCGTTGACGGGAGCAGCCATGCGCAAACAAAAAGGGGATGTGCCAGCAGGTGGTTGGACTTTTGTTCCCGTGCGGGTTGCACGAGGGGCAAAACATCCAGTTTAATCCGTCCGCGGTAAGTTGTGACCCGGGAGGCTTTTTGCGGCTCGCCGCAAACGCAGCCACCTGTGATTGTCGGTCTCATAACGGGATAATGATTCCGTGCGGTTCACAGCCACCTCCCCGGTTGGAATAAGCCGGTGAGGCATGTCCAGTCCATGCTGGGTGCGTATCGACCGGTCCGTGGAGTCCGTTTGCCGTACGGGTGTATCAGATCCCGAGTCAGAAATAAACCTCAGTTCCACCCAGCCGAGGTTCCCGAGATGCGCTATCACAACACGCAGTTCGGCCGATGGTACCTTCTTGTACCTTTGATTGTGCTTTATCTTTTTATCTTGGATTTTTTTCTTCCGGGCAAACCAATTCCCTGGTGGACCTATCTTCTAGTTACCGGAATCGTTGGGGGCGTTACCCTGTGTTTTACCTCGCTGACCATTTACGACGGCGGAGACGCGTTGGTGGTCCAGTTTGGGCCGATTCCCCTTCTGCGGAAGCGCATTCCCTATGAAGCAATCACGCGAGTGGAAAATGGTCGCACCTCCTTACTGGA
>NZ_JACIYL010000731.1 GCF_014359955.1 Thermogutta sp.
CACGCGGGAACAATCCGCCTTTCCCGACCATAAGACGAGAATGGCTGCTGCCTCTGCCGCTTTTGCCACCGATGCGGCATGCTCCAGAAGCAATTTCACGTTTTCAGTCAAGCGAAGAGTTTCACCACCTGGGGAGGGTGCCGACTTGGGATCAGGGGCCGCCGGTGTCCGGGCTTCAGGGTTCATAGATCGGAAGAAATGGATGTCGTCTCAAGGCGAAGACGGTACTCTCGGGGAGCCGGTTCATTCCCGCACACTTGGGGATCAGAGTTCATCATATTAGTTTTTGGCCGGCCGAACAATGTGGGCTTCTGGGCTTCGTTAATTTCGTTTATTTGGAACAATCGGCTGTCCAGCTACCGACCTCGGCACGCGCCGGTGCGGCTAGCCAATGTCCACGGTTCCCTTTAGCATCTAATAGTAGCAGTGCATCTTCTGTAACCGCGTGCAGCTTGGTTTCCATAAAAAGTGAGACGTGAAAGGAGTGTGGCCCCATGTTTTCGGGGATTGTCGAGGCACTAGGCACCGTCGCAGCGGTCATTTCGGAACCCCCAGGGGTGCGGCTCGTCGTCCGGGAACCCCGGATTGCTGCGGAGACCAAGGTGGCCGACAGCATCGCCGTCAACGGATGTTGCCTGACGGTCATTGCCGTCGACGGTGACACCTTTGCGTTCCAGGCGGGGCCGGAGACCCTCTCGCGAACAAATCTGGGAGACCTCAAAGAGGGAAGTCGTGTTAATTTGGAGCGATCACTGAAGATAGGGGATCGCTTGGGCGGGCATTTTGTGACCGGTCACATTGACGATGTGGGGTATCTCATTCAACGGGAGGATTTCGGAGAGTGGTCGCGGTTCTGGTTCAAGATTCCGCGCCGACTGGCCCGACAGATGGCCCCCAAAGGTTCCATCGCCGTTGACGGCGTGAGCCTGACCATTGTCGATAGTGAGCCTGAGCGATTCAGTGTAGCCCTCATTCCGTATACACTTGCCGTAACGACTTTGGGACCGATGAAGGTGGGTGACAAAGTGAACCTGGAAACAGACATTTTAGCCAAATATGTGGAGAGGCAACTCGAGGCAAAGACCTGGCCTGTTTAGGGACGTGTCCGTTTTGAAGCTGGCAGAGGGAATAGCTCGCAGATCCCCATGAGCAGCGCTGGCTCGCCGCGACAAACCCTGACGTTTGTGCGAGAACGTCTGGAGGCTGCTGGAATTCGCCCGAAAACAGACCTTGGGCAGAACTTCCTTATTGACCTCAACTTACTGCGAGTTCTCGCCGATACGGCTCAGTTGGGCCCCGAGGATGTGGTCCTGGAAGTCGGCACGGGAACCGGTAGCCTGACCAACTTGCTGGCGGAACGTGCCGGATATGTCATTTCGGTGGAAATTGATCCCAAGCTCCACGCAGTTGCCAAGGACTTGGTTGGCCAAAAGGCCAACGTCCGACTGTTGTGTCAGGATGCTCTGAAAAGCAAAAATCGTTTCCATCCCGCGGTGCTGGAGGCAGTTGAGCAGGCCCTGGGCGAAGGAAACCGGCAGTTCAAGCTGGTGGCGAATCTGCCCTACAACGTGGCCACTCCGGTGCTGACGAATTTGCTCTCACTGGAACGGCCTCCGGTGACGATGACGGCGACGATTCAGAAGGAGCTGGCCGATCGGATTATCGCCAGGCCGGGTACCAAAGATTACGGGGCGCTGAGTGTTTGGATTCAGAGCCAGTGTCGCGCGAAAATTGAGCGGACCATGCCCCCGCAGGTGTTCTGGCCGCGGCCGAAAGTCTTTTCGGCGATCATTCACATCGTGTTGGAACCGGAACGACGAGAGCGCATCCCGAACCGGGAGCTGTTTCACAACTTCATCCGCGGGTTGTTTCTTCATCGCAGGAAGTTTTTGCGTGCTCAGGTTTTGAGTGCCCTGGGCAGAAAAACGGATAAAGCGGCTGTGGACGAGGTACTCCGGAACCTCGGATTCGATCCGCAATCTCGCGCGGAACAACTGGACGTGGACAGGATCCTGCGCCTTTACGAGGCACTTCGTGAACGGCTCGCGGGCGCCGCATTTCCATCGCCAGAAGTCCAGGTTCAAGGATCGAGTGGTGGAGAACTGTCCGCAGAGTCTCTTTCAGATTCGCAAGGCCATTCAGAAAGTGACTGACACAGCCAGTACTTTGGCGGGTGTTCATGGGTCGTGACAAGTGGGGAATTCGGCGGGGTTTTGGAGTAACGGTGAGAAAA
>NZ_JACIYL010000732.1 GCF_014359955.1 Thermogutta sp.
TGCGGGAGTTTGCCGCTGCGCACGGGCTTTGTCTGCTGGAGGCCGCCCGGCGTGCCGACGCCATCCCCGAATTCAGCCTCCGCACGATGGGAGCGTTCCGGGGCTTCGTTACTCTTTATGATCGGCTGGTAGCCGCCGCCCAGGGATCCGTGGAAGAACTGCTGGGCCTGGTGCTCACCGAAACCGGCTATCGCGAGTACCTGGAAAGATCCCAGCACATGGAAGATCAGGAGCGACTGGCGAATATTGAGGAGCTTCTCACCGTGGCCCGCCAGTTCGACGAGCGCTACGGCGAAGCCGCCAGTCTGGAATCGTTTCTCGAAGAGACCTCGCTGGTCAGCGACACGGACGCCCTGGATGAGAGTGCCGACCGGGTGACGCTCATGACGCTTCACGCCTCCAAGGGCCTGGAGTTTCCCGTGGTGTTTCTCGTGGCGTGCGAACAGGGCATCCTTCCCCACGAACGCAGCCGCAACGACATGGATGAACTGGAAGAAGAACGCCGACTCATGTTTGTCGGCATCACCCGGGCCAAGCAGGAATTGCAGATCAGTATGGCCGAGTACCGGGATTTCCGAGGTCAGCGCAAGCTGACCATCCCCAGCCAGTTTTTGATGGAGTTGCCTCGCGAACATCTGGAAATCGTCACGTCTTCCAGGGCGGCGAGCCGCTCCACATCGTGGGTGGGGACCAGCCCGGCGCGGGAACCGGCCTTCCGCGGCTCGACCTGGGAGGCTCCGCGCCGCACCAGCGCTGTGCCGCCATCCCCACCGCGGCGTGCTCAAGGTGGCGCGCTGACTCCCGACGATTTCGTGCTCAACATGTCGGTCGTGCATCCTCGATACGGCGTGGGCCGGATTGTGGCCCTCAGCGGTTCGGGCGACGCCCGCAAGGCCACCGTGGATTTCGGCGGTGCCATCGGCAAAATGAAATTCATCCTCTCTCAAAGTCCGCTGCGTCCGAAATAACACGACGGTTCATTACCAGACGAGAGGGATCGGACGGATGAACGACGAATACCAAGGCGATGCAGTCAATCCGCAACCGGAAGGCTCGACCAAACGCTGGCGTCCTTTGCCTGCCATTGAGCGCCGTGTCCTCGGCGTGCTCGTGGAAAAGGCCAAAACGGTTCCGTCCTCCTATCCCATGACGCTCAACGCCATCGTCACCGGTTGCAACCAGAAGAGCAACCGCGACCCCGTCATGGAGCTTACGGAAGAGGTCGTGGAGCGGGCACTAGACAATCTCCGCCAAATGGGCGCGGTGGGGATTGTCCAGGGTATGGGTCGGGTGGATAAATACCGTCACTATCTTTACGAGTGGCTGGGGGTCAACAAAGAGGAACTGGCGATCATCGCGGAACTGCTTCTCCGCGGTCCCCAAACAGAAGGTGAACTCCGCGCTCATGCCTCCCGCATGGACCCCATCCCCGATCTGCCGACCCTGCGGCAGCATCTGGACTCGCTCAAGGCCAAAGGACTGATCATCGACCTGACCCCTCCCGGCCGAGGACACGTCGTGGCCCACAATCTCTATCCCGAGCCGGAACTGGCACGACTCAGGCAGCGGTACTCCGCGGTGGCTGTTCGGGAGCCGTCCTTGTCCACAACCGACATTCCGGAACCCCGGAGTGGTTCTGGGGAGGCTTTCAGCCCCGTGGGCTCTTCCCCAGAAGTCGAAGAACTCCGACAGGAACTTGCCGAGTTGAAACAAACGGTGGCCGGTATCCTCCAGGAGCTGGCCACCATCAAAAAAGAACTGGGGCTGAACGGCGAATCCTGAGCGGCGGGCGCATCCTCCGCGGATCAATCGGCACCTTCCGCCCGGCAACATCAGGTGAAAAGGGGGACTTCGGAAAACTGGGAACCGAGAATCGTTTGGCTCGGGACACCCAGCCATCGGTCCAGGAATGTCGCATAGAGCGAGCGAAAATCCACCTGGTGTTTGACGCCTCCATTCTCGACCTGGTCGAGCGGGGGGTGCCTGCCGATCAAACCGCCGCGGATGGCTCCCCCCATGACAAAGACCGGAGCAGCCGAGCCGTGATCCGTTCCTTTCCGCCCGTTTTCCCGGATCGTTCGCCCGAACTCCGAATACGTATAAACAACCACCCGATCCAGGAGTCGATGGCGCTGGAGTGCGCGTCCAAAAGCGGCGAGGCCACTGGCGAGCTCACCGAGCAGGGCGCCATGATTGGCCGCTTGGAGGGCGTGGGTATCGAAGCTGCCGG
>NZ_JACIYL010000733.1 GCF_014359955.1 Thermogutta sp.
GTGTGGACCTTCGCGTTCCTCTTCGCAGCGGAAAAGTGGGGATGTCTCAGGAGGTTTCCTGGTCGAGACAAATTACGGGGTATTCTCGACGGCCGTGCTTTGGCTGGCGCGCCAATATTCGGTGATGGGAAAGACCTTCACGACCCAAACGCGGCCGACAAGAGGACAGCAGGTGGCCTGTCCGGCGTATTTCACAAAGGCCGGTGTGCCGTGGCGGGCCAGCCATTCGTCGATGGCGTTCCAGGCACTTGGGCGGTGTTGAATGACGTACCACCGGGCGTCCGCAGGTGAGGAAGCGGGTTCCGGCCCCAGCCAACCCCACGCATGTTGAAGGTCGAGATCGTCCGGCGACCCCGCGGAAAAATAGACTTTTTCACCGGGGACACACTGAGTGCGGAGCCATAACAGGACGTCGTGATCCAAGCCGTCCCAGTAGTACGTCGATTCCATGCCCCGCTTGGTAGCGCCTGGCAGACCTCCGATCAACAGATTGTAGTACGAGAGCCACTGCGGTGCGAAACAGTACAGCGGAATGACGCAAAGCAACAATGCGGTCCATGCCGTGATCGACGCCAGCGTGGCGAGTCCGTGCCGCTGTGAACGCAGTGGCGGAAAAGACCTGTCTTGTCCAGGGACGTGGTTCGCAACGTCGGCCGGATTTTGAGGTCGAGGCTCTTTATCGGCGGTTTGTTCCGCCAGTATTTTGGGCCCCATGCCGACGCCCAGCCCGGCGAGCAGCCCCAAAAAGGCAAACGCGGGAAGAAAGAGCCGAATTCCATCGTGGGGTGGGGCCCCGGGCATTGCCCGCACGATAATGAGAATGCCCCAGTGCGCTGCCAAAAGAGCGACCGAATGGCGCATCCGTCGCCGGCCGATGGTCGCAAGGCCCAATACAAAGAAAAGTAAAATCGGCAGGGGAACCGCCACAGCAGTCCAGAATAGGGTGTTGTACCAGGGCAGGGGATGATACAGATCGTACATCTTTCCCAGAAAGTATGTGGGAATGTTGAGCCCCGGGAGCTGGTCCCGATGGAGATTGAAACGGAAAAACATGAGCATCCCGACGATGGGACGCACCCACAGGGGAGGGTTGCACAGGAAGAAGGTGACCAAGGCCGCGAGAAATCCCCAGCGCAATAGCGACCACGAGCGACGATTGCGTTGTAAAACGGGCCAGATCAGAAAGGGAAGCGGAGCCAACCAACCGGTGAATTTGCAACTCATTGTTGCGCCCAGCAGGGCACCCCAGCGGATTGCTGGAAGGATGTCCTCTTTCAGTGTGGGCTTGGCAGCCCGGGTGAAAGCCCTTTCTGGAAAGGCGGCCCAGGAGAGGAGCCAGAATGCGGTGAGCGGCCCGTCAAAGGATGCGTAATGAGCATGGGCGAACAGCCGCGGCTGGAGGATGAGGGCGGTTGCGGCAGCCCAGCCCGCCCGCGGTCCCCAATAGCGAGCCATCTTCGCGGCGGCAGCACCCACGGCCACAGCAAAGACTAGGATCGGACCGAAGCGGTATCGTGTGAGAGGATCCAGCACGTTCGGCGCTACGGCCTCTCCCAGGGCAATGACGATCCCGTAGAGGGCCGGATGGCCTTCCCGCTGCGTGGTGAAAGGAAATCCCCACCAGAGTCTTCTTCGGGAAAAAGGATGTCCAATGGGCGTGCTCCTCCCGCTGGTGGGCGAGAATAGATCGACACACCACGCCTGAATTCTTTCCGCCCGGCGGATGGCATCACCCTCATCCCAGGTCATGGGTGTGACGGGCGATGTGAACAGCAGGCAGCAGAATGTGACGACACCGCAGGCGCACCCAATCCACATGGGACTGCGGTGAACTGGGTCAGGCGTTTCAATGTCAGGGGCTCGGCGAGTAAAAGGAAGTCCGTCCATAACCCCAATTATCTTTTCGAAGATGACCGCACACAGGTGGTGGGACAACTTTCTCCGACAGGTAAAGCGATCCGTGTCGTTCCGCAAAATCCGCCACGACACCCTCGACCGCCCCGAATCTGTCACGTCATGGACCAACCTGGGTGGAAGAAAAGGAGGCTGCGAATCGACTCCTTCGGTACTGCCGCGTGGATGGGCTCGATATGCCACCACACGGCCGTGTGAGTCCGTTTGTTCGGGAGGGACGTGCCTGTCACGTCCACATTCGGAGGGACCCGCTTGTCGGGTCCGATCAGCCCATCGATGACCTTTTCGGCGTTGTCGAGCGAAGTTCTGTGAAC
>NZ_JACIYL010000734.1 GCF_014359955.1 Thermogutta sp.
TTGCCATCCGTTATGGTCCGCATATTGTGCTGGGCGGCCTGTTCGCGCTCCAGGCGGTAGGTGTGGTGTCGTTCAGACCAGTCTGGTTGAGTTACTACAACCTGCTGGTCGGCGGTCTGGCTGGTGCTGAGCGGCTGGGATTTGAGGTCAATTACTGGGGCGACGCCCTCACGGAACCGCTGCTGGCTGCTGCCGCCCACCGCGCCGACAAAGGAGAAACGCTCGTGTTTGGGCCGAGTTTGGCTCCCTATCAGGCAGCCGGAATCCTGCTCGGCTCACCTTCCCTGGCGGAGAAAGAGATTGTCGTGGTAGGCTGGCCAGCAGGGGCGAAGACACCACCCAAAAATGCCAGGTGGATGGTTATGTACCACCGCCGAGCAGATCTTGATCAAATTCCCGAGGAAATTCGAGAACAGCCGGTCGTCAGCGAGTTTACTTGCCAGGGTGTTTGGCTGGCGAGACTCATTCAACTTCCGGTGCCAGCCAACGAGACCTCACCGTAAACCCTCGCGGCCACCGTGGCAGAACCGGGCTGCCGAGAGCCTTAACTCTTGCCCTATTCCTCGTCTTCCGGGACTTTCCACTCATCTTCCTCGTCTTCGTCGGCATCGCGTGGCATCGGCAATCCGTACTCCTCATCCAGCCAGCGGCGGAGGTCGATAAGCTTGCAGCGGCGGCTGCAAAACGGCATGGCATCCGTGGTTTCCGGATCGAATTGTTTGCCGCAAATAGGGCACCTCAAAGTTGCCATCATTGTTCAGACCGCACCGGTTTAGGGAGCTCTCCACTTTCTTCAGTGAAACCACGCGGGTTACGCATAGGCCTGGTACAGCGGGGTCAGGACCACCTCCCAAACATGGGCCCGCGGCGGCAGACGAACAATGGTGAGCACCACCTGGGCCACATCTTCCGGCTGCAACATGCGACGGCGCTGTTCCTCGGGAACTGGCGTCGGGCGCTGTTCCAGAATGGGCGTGTTGACTTCCCCCGGATAGATGTTCGTAATCCGAATGCCGTTGTGTCGTTCCTCCAGTCCTGCAGCCATGCCTAATGCCGTCATTGCAAATTTGCCCGCACAATAGGCAGGACCGGCCAGTTCCAAGGCCCGCTTTCCCGCGATGGAGGAAATGTTGATGATCAGTCCATCTCCCTGCTCGCGCATTATCGGCAGAACCGCGTGCATGCAGTTGAATGTCCCGGTTGCATGAACGGCGAGAATGCGATCCCAATCCTCTGGAGAAAGGACCGCCATGCTTCGGTTGACGACATTAATCCCTGCCGAATTGACGAGGACCTTGGGGGCCCCCAGTTGCTCGCGGATGGCGGAAAACGTCGCGTTGACCCTTTGTCGATCGACCACGTCACACGGAAATGCCGTCAATCGATCGGCAAACCGGGAATTCTTGACAGCACTTTCCAGCCGAGCGGGATTCCGGCCCAGAATGGCCACTCGAAAGCCCTCCCCAGCCAGGCCTTCCGCAATGGCCAGACCAATTCCGCTTCCACCACCTGTGACTACGGCCACCGAATCGACGCTGTTTGCCATGAGACTGCTCTTCCTCAATAGAACCTACCAACGTCGCTGTGACGCCCTTCTGCCACCGCCTCAGCTTTCCTATTTCTCATTTACCCCGAGATGGGCGGCCGCGCCAATTCGGAGCCGTCTGAATTCTGAATATTGCGAGCAATTCCTTCCTCCAGGAAGTAGCGGATCGCGCCTGGCGGTTTTTCGGCGGCTTCAGCATGTTCCCCTGCCACCTCCTCAGTTTTCCTCTGGTAATGGGACGCGGACGTTCACACTGGTTGGCGTCGGTTCGACGCCCCGGAGGGACCTGCTTGTCAGGTCCGATGACCACCGATTGATCATCCATCCCTCCTCACCGGGTACGACAAGTGTGTCCCCCCGACCTTTTCCGGAGGGACGTGCTTGTCACGTCCGCTTTTCAGCGTTCGATTATCCATTGCGTGTCCTCGGGCACGACCAGCGTGCCCCTCCGAGGTTGACCGGACGCCGTGAAAGGTGTCCCTCCAACAGCTCCGGGTTCCACGCCGACCGAGCTTCCCGATTGCGTCTGAATCATGCGAGGGACCGGCGGGCCCGGTTCCACCCAGGCCACGCCACTGGTGAGGCCGATTCATGAATTGGCCCTACAACTGTCTGCTCGGGGCATGTCATGGTTTTTTGCGGAAGTGGGGATGGCTCAGCGTGTTCCTCGAGTGACG
>NZ_JACIYL010000735.1 GCF_014359955.1 Thermogutta sp.
CCTTGGGAAACTTCGCCCTAGCAGACTCGACAAGGCGCCCCACAAATTTTTCCGTCGCATCCGAGTTGCCCACGAATTTGGCCCCCACAAGCGTGAGTTGATCCGGCTTGGCCACGAGGGTGACAGCACCCTCATAACGACCGTGGTGAACCCAGTCGTTGGCAAGCTCAAGCCACTCCTCAAAAAGTTCTCGAACCAGATTGGCGTCCTCCGCTTTGTGAATCCGTCTTTCGATCACTCGTTCCACCTCGGTGCGCAGCGCCTGCCCGACTTTTTCTAGTTCCTCTTCAGGTGGGGTTGGGAAAGTGTACACCCACCCAGCGGAAAACGCCGCGTCCGGCCAGTGCCGCAGCGCCACGAGAGGACTCGTCACGTTTTGCTGCTCAGCAAAATACCGGGCAAGATTGGTGTTGGGAATGGCGACGCAGCGGCAAACGCATCGCACCTTCTGGCTTTCCCGATCCACCTGCCAGCCAATCACCAGTTCCTGAGTCTGCGCCGTCGCCGCCGAGGCGACCGAAAGGATCTGGGGGACAAGCGTCGCCGCCAGCGGATGTCGCTGCTCCTCACGGCGGGCCCTCTCCTTGACCTTTTCCACCCAGGCACCCAACCGTGGCCCGAAAGTGGCTAAAACCTGGGGAATATTAACCCGCACTCCCACATCCCACTGGGGATCAAAGCCTTCCAGCCACGGTTCGGGCGAAGGAGGTACGCGAGACACGGCTGCTTGCTTCTCACTCACAAAAACCCAGCCCGCTCCGACATTGGCGTAAAGGTCTTTACCCAAAAACGTGAATTTGACGACGCCGTCTCCCATTTCCTGCACATCGCCGATCCAGGGGCCGACCGCTTCGTGGAGTGCATGCACATCGGTTGTGGGCACGGCCGCTACCCACACCACGCGATCTCCCCCCGCCGACACAGCAGCCAAACCAAGGGGCCGGGAATCATCCAAACCGTTTTTGGTGAGCGTCTCTACCCGTTCCAAAAGCCAGGCCATGGCCCGGGTGGCGGCATCCTGCTCGGCCCCCAGGACTTCCTGAACAGCTTTCATATCCGCCTGGCATTCCCGCAGCGGGGCAATCCGAACCACTACCAGCGGTTCCGCTGCCTGAGCGACCTGCGCTATCAAAAGCAATCCGCTCAGCCCCCACGCAAACTTCCACAGACTCCAATCTCGCAGCAACCTCATGGCAACCTCCACGAACAAATAACCGACATTTGGACCGCCCATCACGAGTCCCGGCACGCAACGTCCAGGACCCCGGGCCCGGCATCTCATATACACGTACTCTAAAGCCTCTCACGGCGTCCGTTGGGCCTCGCCGGTCCGAATTTGCGCCACCAGATTGAGAGGCAACTGGTTTTTGACCATTTCACTTGCGATCAGAAGATCCCGATCCAGTCCGGCCCACCGACCGGATTCGAGCTGTGTCAATTGATGTTGCAACTGCTGAACTGTTCGATCCGGTGTACTCACAATGACGGCCAGCGATCGATCCGGAGAAAGCTCCGTTTCTCTCGCCATGCTGGGATCCACCCCGCCGGACAGATTTTCCGGTTGCCCGTTCACACCATTCGCCACTTCTTCTGAATTGGGCCGAGCACCGAAGCGCAACCCGCCATGCCTGACGGACGTTACCGTCAAAACCGCCAGGAGTACCGCGACTGCAGCCCCGGTCCACGCCAGCATCACATGCCATCGTTGCCGTGAATAAAAAGACTGAGCCGCTCGACTTTCATCGACCACCCCACTCTGCATGACTTGCCGGAGAATTCTTCGATGGAGGTCCTCAGAAAACTCCGGTCGCTCGGCTTGAGCGGCCGCTCTCAGAAGACCACCCAACCATTCCTCACTGCGATGATTGCGACGTTGATCTTCTCTCATGGTACACCGATTGCCATCGATGGGTTACAGCACCCGCCGGTTGCCAATCTGAGGACGGGGATGCTTTTCTGTTCCCGCCTCAAACACAGCCGTAAATTCCTGCAGATGGGGAACCAAAACCTTTCTCGCTCGGCAAAGGATCGTCTTCACTGCCCCCTCCGACTTTCGAACAATGGCCCCGATGTCACGAGCGCTCATCTGTTCCACGTAAAACAGCCACACCACCGTAAACTGAAGCGGTGTCAGCACACTCTGGACTCGGTCCCACAAACGATCGCGCTGTTCCTCGCTTTCCATCCCCGCCCCCTGACGTGCCTGCACAACCGCAGG
>NZ_JACIYL010000736.1 GCF_014359955.1 Thermogutta sp.
CTTGAGGACGCGGCTTGTAGGAGACAATGGCCGTCTGGAGAAACTGCGGTTCGCCCTTCTTTTTCTGCAAACGGATAAACTGGGGAGATGGTTCCTCCTTCGGCACCGAGGCGTTGTTCCCGGCCTGCTCCGTGGCCTTGGACGGAGACGACTTGGTCCTCGTTGATTTTCCCTGAGTTGCCTTGCTCTGACTCTTTGATGTCTTTTTCCTGGCTGATTTCTCCTGCGCCTGCAGACCAGCGGATTCGTCTTCAGCAGTGCTCACAAACATCTCATTTACCGGGCCGGCTGCCGCCCCCGCGACAGTGCTGTCCCGAGCGTGAGTTTGAGAGGCCAGGCCCAGTTGGCCGGACAGTACTGTCGCTGCCAGCACGGTCATGCTTCCCAGATAGAAAGTGAATGAAAGCATCCGCCCATTGGCCGTTCTCACGCTCGAATAAAGCGGACGCAGAAACCGGCTGGGCACTAGGAAAGATAGCGGAGAGGGTTGGGGAGTCATCGTCGCACCTGATGTCAATCCGGAATCAAACCATTCAGCCTGGTGTTCCCTTCCTCGTTGTCATCCGTAGTTTCGTGTCACGCTGCCTGAGCTTTCAGGCAATATCCGCCCGGCGGATGTTCCGGGTCGCCTGGTGAGCCGGACGGCAACAGCGTGGGGACATTTCCTCCCCACCACGCCGGGCATGCATCGCAGCGGGTCAGCGGAACCCAGGTCCATTGCATTGTACTCTCGACCGAAAGAGCCGTGTTCCGACAGGCACCAGCGCCGATGTCTCGCACCGCCGATCACGACACATTAGAGCATACCGCACAAATCCTGCTGAGCAAACCGTGATCCCCGTCCTGTGGGGGGGAGGGAATCGTCATGGCGGGACAGGCGAGAAGGTAACGGGTGCAGCGCGAGAGCGACTCTTCGAAGGCAGGGCGATCCAGCTAGTTTCGGCTCGTTAAATCCGGAACTTTACGGAAAATTGGAACTTTCATTGTGGCGGCGCGATCAAAAGGTTGAGGGTGGGCCAGCCTGGGACGGTCAGAAAACGCGCTGAACGCGGCCGAAACGGCGTGAACGATGGCAATCAATCCAGCAACCAGGAGTCGTCCGACGCTCGCATCCCAGGTGGCCGGCTGGCCAGTCGCTTCAATCGGTTGGCTTCTTGCCGAAAGCCCCGTCACCGGTTCGGGGGCAATCCATAACCCCAATCGGTTAGAGGGCTCGTCATGGCCAAGACTTGACGTCTATCCCCCCCGTAATCATGATAAAACAGCGGAGATGGATATTCTGGAGAAATTATCTCGGAGGTGCCGAATCAGCGTCCCATCGAAAGGTCCGTTCATCCGGCTTTTGTGAGGGGAAGTGCGTGGCAAGCGGATCCGACCTGCCGCTAGGGGGGCGGAATTTTTGGCCGTGTGAAAACGGGGTCTCACAAAAGGGGAAGGACGCAATCCTGGACAAAGGATTCGGAAAATAACCGACCAGCATCGACAGAGGTTGAGGTCGATCATGTTGACACAGCGGGTTGCTCATCAGAAGAGGAAAGGTTCTATGTTCGCCAACTTGCTGGCTTCCTTGCGTCGTCCGCGAAAGAAGTCTCATCCTGCCCGAAAGCATCGTCGTCTGCGGGTGGATGCTCTGGAAGAACGGACGCTTCTGAGTGTCACGCCGGTAGACATCCTCGATAAGCTTGCCAATCAATCGGTCCAGCCTGTGATTGCGTCTGGAAACACCAATTCGGGACAGTCACTGGCGGTGGACGCGGATGGCGATTTCGTCATTGTGTGGACCCGCTATGATACGATCATCGATCCCAATACGGGATCGCCCATGATCGATCCCCTGACGGGGCAGCCGCAGACCGAAGCCAATATCTACGCACGCTATTTCACGGACGAGGTCCAGCGGATCACTCTGCCGTCGGGTGTGTTGAACGACAACGTTCCTTCACAGTATGGGCAGTTCTCGCTGATCTACGGTGGGACGACGCTGGTACAGAAACTGACGATCTCGGCCACGTACGAGCCGTTCGCCGCTGTGCAGCAGAATATTGTGGGAACGTTTGTGCTCCAGGCGGACGCCAATGGAGACGGGATCATATCTCCGACGGAGCGGGCCACGATCGTCTATAACGAAGCGAACGACATCAACACTCTGGCGACCTCTATTCAGACCGCCCTGCAGGGTATTGGGGGACCGTTGCAAAACGCCAAGGTGACTCC
>NZ_JACIYL010000737.1 GCF_014359955.1 Thermogutta sp.
TCGAGCGGCTGAACGGAACGATTCTGACCGCTGACGGAAATTGAACAGTTTCTCCCACGCATGCACCCAATTCAGGGGATCCAACACAACCGTCGCTTTCGGTTTTTTCCAAAAAGTTCTTCTTTTGCTCAAATTCGTCACAGTTTCCCGAAATGTTGGGACCTCCAGCATCCGATACAAAAAGGGGCAGACCCGGCATGCGATCGGGTCAAGCAGTGTTGACGTTGCCGTTTTCTTGGGAGTGTGTCCCATGCGAAAAATCGGCCTTTGGGCAATGGTTTCCCTAATCGCGGTACTCGGGTGGGGGACGGCGGTCCGCGCCCAAAATCCGCAAAGCATCTGGTTCGAGGACCTTAACGCCGCACGCCGGGTCGCAGCCGAGACGAATCGCCTGGTTCTCATCCATTTTTGGGCGGAATGGTGTCGGCCGTGCCGTCAGATGGAAGCCGAGGTCTTTTCCCGACCAGAGGTCCTCTCTGCCATTGCGACCTCCTATGTGGCGGTGAAGGTCAATTTCGACCAAAACCCGATCCTTGCGCGGCAACTCAACGTGGAGTCCATTCCCACCGATGTGATCATCACTCCGCAGGGCGAGGTCATCGCCAAATCCGTTGGGGGCGTGTCTGCTCCGCGGTACATCGAACGACTCAATGAAGTCGCCAGCCAGTGGCAACAGCGACAGGCTCTCGTCGCGCGGATGGGAGCACCACCCCCCGGTGCTTTCGGACCCAGCCATCAACCGAGTGACGCGGGCACAACGCTTCCCGTCAGGCCTCCCGTGGCCGGTCCGTCGCCTGCCTGGCCTGCCGCGGGTGCTTTGACCGCACCGGGGACAGCCCAGTCGCTTGGGCCCCAGCCGGCACCAGAGAACCGAACGGCCGTCGGTCCCGGATACAAGCCGCTCCTGCCCGGGCAAGCTGCCCCGAACTTCACCCAGCAACCTCCCATGGTTGGGAATCCATCGCCGCAGGTTGCCGCTGCGGCCCCGTCACCTGCGGTCGATCCCGGCAATGCTTGGACACCTCAAAATGCCACAGCTCCTTCTTCACCTTGGGCTTCATCAGCGCCGGCTGGTGGCATCACTGCTGCGCCGCCGAACGGAAGTCCCGTCAGCCCGTATTACTCAGCGAATTCAGCTTATTCAGCTTACTCTCCGGCTCCAGGAGCACCGACCTACGCTTCCCAGTCGCCGGTTCCGCCTGTAACTGGCAATCTCGCTTCGGCCGAATCTTCCGTGTCCAATCCTCCTGCACCGAATAACGTCACGGGATCAAACGGCGGCTTGGCCCCCACGGTCCCGCCCTTCGCGGGTGCTCCAGGCGTCCCGTCGGAATCCGCTTTAGCTGCCCGGCAACCGTCCCGAAATGACAACCTTCAAACGGACACCGCATCTGCGGCTTCACCGTCCTCGCCGGTGGCCATCCCGCCGGGTAATCCCCCACTTGCGCTGGATGGATATTGCCCGGTCAGTCTCACCGACAAGCACCGGTGGGTTCTCGGGAACCGTCGCTGGGGTGCCCGACATGAAGGTCGAACCTACCTCTTTGCCGGTCCCGAAGAACAGCAGAAGTTCCTTGCCAATCCTGATCGCTACGCGCCGGTCCTCTCCGGTTATGATGTTGTGAAACTTGTCGAGGGCACACAACTGGTGGAAGGCCGTCGCGAGCACGGCGCATGGTTCGGCGGTCGGGTTTATCTGTTCAGTGACGAGGAGTCTTTCCAAAAGTTTAGCGCCGACCCTTACCGCTATATCAATGCCCTGCCGCAGGCCGTGGCACGGCTCTCCCAGAAAGCTGGCACCGGCGCTGCGGGCAGTTTCATCCCGTCGGCCGCCCCGGGGTTATCTGGGCAGACGCCCCCGCCGTTCGGCAACCAACCGGCCCCGGCCACGGCATCACCCCAGCCCGAAAACCGACCCGGGATCGCCCCCGCCGTGGGTGCCACAGGTAACCTCGGCACTGTGCCAGGCCCGGCGCCTTCCGCGCCACAGGCCTCGCCGAGCGCCTACTCCCAGGTATTGCCGGGTTCAGGATTGCCGTCTGCGACCTCGGCTCAGCCCGGCCCCCAAATTCAGGTAGGGCTTCCGGATAGGGTGATGAACAACCTCCCCAGCCGGGTGGTGGGCCCCACGAACCAGCCGTATCCCCCCATTGCAACCCGACCCGGCACGGAATCGCAAACGCCTAGCGTCGGCACGTCGCACTACAGC
>NZ_JACIYL010000738.1 GCF_014359955.1 Thermogutta sp.
TGCTGGACTATGTTCTCCCCTGGTCAGGTCTCTCTCTGATTGTGGTGGGACGGAAACCTCAGAGAGAGCTTTTGCGAGCGGCTGCCTGATGATGAACAACCATATCCAGCTTTGTGCTTCAGGCGTTGATAGAAGGGTTTCTCATTCAGCCGGAACAGGGAATGAAAAACGCGGTCGCCTCGCCGCACTTTCAGGAAAATCCTGGTTATTCACGTCTGTTTGCGGCCTTCTGGCACTGCTGGGGATGGGACTGTCCATCCAGGCGGGGTGTGTTATCCTCGATGTTTACCCCAGCGGGAAGCCGGTGCTGGTGAAACACGTTGGCTGGCCGCTCCTGGTCACCCTTTTCGGCTTGGCGGGCATGCTGGCGACGTGGCAGCGACCATCGTGGAACTGGGTCCGCAAGTGGCAGACGGTGATGCGTCGTGCGCTCGGCTTTTGGAAAGTGCAGCCGTGGTGGGGACGCGTCTTGATCATCGTCGGAATTGGGCACGGGCTGATCTCGGTAGGATACCTTCTGAACTGCCCGGAAGATTTCCTCCGGCAGTACCAGGAAATACAGGAATTTGCGTCGGCTCCTTCCAGACTCTTTGCTGGCCAGCGGGTGGCGAATCTGGAATACCACATTCTGCAATATCGTCGAATGATTCCTCCACGCGCCCAGGTCGCCTACCGAGGGCACTGGGAAGCGATGATTGTGGCCTATCAGCTATATCCCCGCCGTCTGTTCTTGCTCCCGGAGGATGTGCAACGACTGGCCCGAGCGTGGGGCGACCACCGCTGGCTGGAGATTAAAACGAAGGGAGCCTCCCGGGCTGATGCCTGGACGGATGAATACTGGGCTGCACGGCGCCCACCAGTCGAAAATCCCCCGGTCGCTCAGTTTCTCGCGGACCGTCACATCGAATACATCATCGTCTATAACGAGAATCACCCCGAGTTGTGCCAGGTTCTCCGGGTGACTCCGGAAACCGGCTTGGCTCGCGGACAGATCTCCCAGGAGGGAACACAGCGATGATCGGCCAGTGTGGGATGATCCTCTTGACCTGGCTCTGGTTGGCCGTGGTGTGGCTTTCGGGCTGGACCATCGCCTCGCTCCTGGTACGGTCCCGGTCACGACAGTCTCTTTCCGCGAACGAACGAGGAAAGCTGGCTGGCCATCTAGCAACGGCTTTTCTCGCCGGTGTGCTCACGTGTGTCCTGCCGCTGTATGTGATCCTGGCGATCACAAGACGGCTCACGCCGATCGCGTTTTCTGCCGTCCTCGGCGGCCAGCTCGTCATGGCGTGTCTGGGAGCGCGTTCCCTTGTCCGGGAACTCCGCCATCTTGCCAGTCGGCTCCCGAATTGGTGGGGGCTGTTGAGCTGGGCGCTCGTCGTTGGGCTGCTGGCTTCCGTCACCCCCTTCTGGGGCTATGATGCGCAGGCCATTTACGGATTGAAGGCCAAGATCCTTGCTGATGGCCTCAGTATTTACGGTCCAGACTTCATGGACCCATATCGGGTGCACTACTGGAACAACTACCCGCTTTTGGTCCCCCTCTTGGAAGCCCAGGCATTTTTCTGGCGAAACCAATGGGCGGTGCTGACGGGGCAAGAGCTTTGGAACGACCTGGGTATGCCCGTCATTTTGTGGGGTTTCATCGTCGCCCTGGTGCTTCAGGTGGCGGCTACCACAGAGCGCCACTGGCCGGGTTGCGGCCCGTGGATGGGGCTGGTCTTTGCAATAACGCCCATGTTATGGCGATGGACCGAGGGAGCCGGACTTTCTGGCTCGGTTGATATCGTCTTTGCGAGTTTAGTTCTGAGCGCTGTGATTCAGCTTTCTCAACTTGCCGAAGCGGCGCAACTTCAGTGGGGACCGCTTGTTCGGGGAGGACTTTTTCTCACCGCCGCGTGCTTGACGAAGCAGGAAGGGGCCATTGCAACGGGGGCGATTCTGGGGGCATTTGTGGCGACCACAGTTTGGAAACTCTGGCGGGGACGGGAGTCTCTCGGGTCTTTGGTGGGTCGCCGCGTCATCCTCTCGGGAGTGCGCTGTCTACTGCTCGTCGGCTTACTTGTGTTGCCGACGTTCGTTTTTTTGCGTGCGGTGCACGGGCCCATGCCCGCCCCACCATACTCCCGCCCCTACCTGGCAGCTTTCAACTTCGACTGGCTATCTCGGATAGGCGACCGGCCGTTGACCGTGGGGGCCTTCGCCGT
>NZ_JACIYL010000739.1 GCF_014359955.1 Thermogutta sp.
ATTCAGCACCCCCCGACTGCGCAAACGTTTCAATCCCAACTTGGTTCGATTAAGACCCTTTGCCAGATAGCTAATAGGTACATCTAGATTCGTCAAGTTTCAATCCCAACTTGGTTCGATTAAGACTAGCGCATCCTGATTCAGCACACCCCGAATGCGCAAACGTTTCAATCCCAACTTGGTTCGATTAAGACGGCGTAGAGTTTTGGGACGCAGAGCTAGCGCCCTGCGTTTCAATCCCAACTTGGTTCGATTAAGACGGAAGAACCTGCCTGCCTGGCACTTTGTGACCACCGGTTTCAATCCCAACTTGGTTCGATTAAGACCGCATTTCTCGTACCGCACGCTCAAATGTAACGTATGGTTTCAATCCCAACTTGGTTCGATTAAGACACGACCCGTTGGTCGCCGTCCTCCCAAATGATTCTCGTTTCAATCCCAACTTGGTTCGATTAAGACGGAAACGACCAGCTCGACTCCTCGCTCAGTAATCTGTTTCAATCCCAACTTGGTTCGATTAAGACGACCTGGAGAGCGTCCGTCAATGGGCGGAGGAATTACGTTTCAATCCCAACTTGGTTCGATTAAGACGTACGTTACTGTTGTTAGCACAATGACCGGGTTTTATTCGTTTCAATCCCAACTTGGTTCGATTAAGACCCCCCCCGGAAAGCCGGTATTTTCCGGGGTTTCCGCCCTCCTCCCACCCCCTGTTTTGCAGTCGACCGCCAGTCATGCGAAAATCCCTGGAGATCGACTGCAACTAAGCGTAACAACGGTCAACAAGTCTGTCAAGTCCCACAATATTATGGCTCCGTACCACCAGATATGATGGACACGCGCGAAAGAGGGGGCGATTCAGCGCCACAGCGGATAACAAACGTGACGCCCTTGTCTGTTCACCAGCGGGTCGCACCGCCACAGAGTATGCTTAGCACGCGAGCCCGACTGAACAGCCCACCGGACGACACAAGCCCCGCAGTTACTTGCGCGACACGTCAGCGGGTCACCCGTTCGTAAATCGTCCTTGCGCATGTTACCCAAAGTGTGTGTCTTGCCAACTTTTCTGCCCGTTCCACTTTCAATGGGTGCGCAAACAGTCGAGAAGGCAGGTGATTCAAACGGGCGTGGTGTGCAGCGGTGTCTAGAGCAGCGTCTCCAAAAGGAGCCGGAATTTCCGCAGCTCGGCGTTCTGGTCTACACCCGGCTCGGGAAGGATGTCGATCGACAGCGCCCGATCGTATTCATATCGGCTGAGATTCGCGAGGAGCTTGCTGTACTCCACTTCTCCCTGGCCCACTCGCACCTGAAAGCGGTCCTTTTTGGTATCGCGCAATCGGACGTGCCGCACGTATTTGAGAATCGGCTCCATACTGGGGGGAGACGACCGACCGTAGATGAAATAGCTGGGATCGAGGCAGATTCCGAGTCCCTTCGCATGATGGCAGAGCACGGCGGCCGTTTCCGGGGATTCGCTCATCCGGCCGGTCTCGACAAGCATGGCCACGACAACCTCCTCCATGGCGGCGATGGTCACCATCCGTCGCAGCCGCTCCACTTCCTCGTTAAACGGTGTTCCCAGTTCGGAAGCGCGGACGACCACCGTCACCACCCGCGTTGCCTTGGCCAGTTTGCAGCAGGCGGCGAATTGCCGGTAATACTCTTCCCCCTGGGCTTCAATGTCCACGCTGTAGGCGACAGGAGTGAGGCGATGGGTTTGACGGCAAATGGCAATCGCCCGATCCAGGTCAGCCGCGATTTCTGACGGTTTCAGGTGTCCCTCCGTCTCATGGGCAATGATTTCCACGTGCGTGAATTCGAGATCATTGAGACGTTCGAACGCCGCTTCCAGAGGGAGATTGGCAAAACACCGGGTGGTTGCAGCGATGATCACTCAGCTTCCTCCTTTTTTTTCAATCCGTTGCCCAAGCATGAAGCTCCGTCGCGCGGCAGAGGAACTGTCTCCCCCAGCCGCTTCTTTCTCCTGCCGGCTTTGCTTTCCGGCACCTTGTGCGAAACAAAAATTTTCCGATGCAATGATGGAATGATGGAGGGAATCCTCCGTGGCTTAACTTCCTTAAACCGTAAGCTTACCGGCGACGGGGCGACCTTGGCAACTGTGGAGGTCTGTTCGGGTGTCCTGAAGATGCCGTAGCTTCTCCAGTTTCCCTCGACCCAAAGGGGCGGTTTTTTGCTGTTGAC